>NZ_JARTVT010000058.1:0-14116 GCF_029625685.1 Mesorhizobium sp. WSM4976 | reverse complement strand
CAACGCCTTCGCCATGGGCGGTACGAACGCAGTTCTGGCATTCAGGCAGGTGTAGAAGCCATGCAAGACGCCTCATTTGAGGTCACCTGTCGTATCTAGCTGCTTGCCGGACCACTATGTAAAGCGAGCGCTATTGGCTGCCTCTGCGATGCGGGAATTGGCAGCGGACGTCTCTCGATCAAACAGGCATCTTGCTTGTAGAATTCTTTTAATCGTGAAGCGGCGCGAGTGCGCTATCCGTTGAGGTGAGCAAGGCCGGCGCCCTGGGTGAGCGCTGGTGTCGGGTGGTGGAAAGTACAGGGGGAGCTGTGTGGCCCCTCTTTCTCGGCCTCGACGATGTGCGAAGGAGCCTGCGCGGCGAACGGGCCAACGCCCCAGGCTCAGAACCTGGGCGAACCTAACTCCCGCCAAAGGACAGCCCAGAGCTGGATACACGAAAGAGATACTGAACCCGCGAATCAGATTCTGATCAATCGTCGTGTCTGAGCTCCACTCGGCTCTTACGGAGATAATCGCGCGGCCCGGCAACGGCCGCGCGTGCCGCGGGCGTGAGCTTTGCGCTTCGTCAGAAGTGCCTCGAGCGTGACGACGATAATTGACCAGCCATATGGAACGCATTCGCCCAGTTATCCAAAGCGTGGATACCTTTCATCTAAACAAAGGATTTTACCGTTTTTGCTGCAGGTCCCATAGAAGCGCTTCAAGTTGGAAAGATAGGTAGTTCCGATGGTTGCGTTGGATCTGAGGAGCATCATCTGGTGTGCGGGGCGTACAAAGTCAGTCGCATCTGCATTGCGGCTTGGTCTTTCGGCGGTCCCCACAAGTTACGCCCCGTTGGCGCGACGCCAATTATTTAATCAATGCTTGGACATTTATCTCAACCAGACAGCTACAAGGTGAGGTCTTCCATGCGTCCGAATGTCGAGTGGAAGTTGTGCTGGGAAAATGAGCTGCAACTGGCCGACCATGTCGAACTCTCCGACTTTTTTCGAAAGACCTATGGACGGACTGGCGCCTTCAACGCGGAGCCATTCGAAGGCGGCCGCAGTTGGGCCGGCGCGAGGCCGGAATTCCGCGCAATCGGCTACGACGCGCATGGGGTAGCGGCTCACATCGGCATGCTGCGGCGCTTCATCAAAGTTGGCGAGGTCGACTTGATCGTCGCTGAATTGGGCCTGTACGCGGTTCGTCCGGATCTTGAAGGGCTCGGAATCGGTTTTTCGATGCGCGTGGCGTACCCAGTGCTCCATCAGTTGGGTGTTCCATTCGCTTTCGGCACGGTTCGGCACGCGCTGCGAAACCATGTCGAAAGATTCTGCAGAGCCGGCCTCGCGAACATTGTGTCGGGCGTTCGCGTACGGTCGACCCGTCCAGATGTGCATCCCGACCTGCCGCCCACGCGCCTGGAAGACGTACTCGTGTTGGTTTCGCCGATCGGACGCTCGATGGACGAGTGGCCGTCTGGTACCCTGATCGACCGGAACGGTCCGGAACTATGAAGCCTCTGGACTACATATGCGAAGGGCAGAGTGACAATGCCGATCGCATTGCAGAGCGCAGCGTCTATCTGACGTTTGACGACGGTCCCAATTCATTTTTCACACCGCAGATACTCAATGTGCTGGCGCAACATCAGGTGCCGGCGACCTTCTTCGTTGTTGGGGCCTACGCGGCCGACGAGCCGGAACTCGTTCGCCGAATTATTACAGACGGCCACGGTATAGCCAACCACACGATGACTCATCCGGACCTAGCTAAATGCGGGTCCGTCGAAGTCGACTGCCAGATAGTTGAGGCAAACAGAGTCATAGGGATGGCTTGCCCGCAGGCCATGGTTCGGTACTTTCGTGCACCCTATGGCATCTGGACCGAAGAAGTAATCGCTGCATTAGCGGGTGAGGCATTGGCGCCCGTCCATTGGTCCATTGATCCACGCGACTGGTCTCGCCCCGGCGTTGACGCCATCGTCGACAGAGTGCTCGCCGATATCCGGCCGGGCGCAATCGTGCTGTTGCACGACGGGTGCGCTCCCGACGAATTGCAACCAGGCAATCAAGCCAGTCTGCGCGACCAGACGGTGACAGCGTTGTCACGCCTAATTCCAGAATTGCACGGCCGCGGATTTGTAATCCGATCACTTCCTCAACATCCCTGAACAAACAGAGATCCTATGGACCTTCTCACCACAGCCAGTACTGTTGCCGTTTCGTCTTATGCGGTGCTCTCGACTGTTTACAGAGGCATGCAAGCGGTCTACTCCCAACCGGAAAATGTTACGCCGCCGTCGGAAAGCTTGTTCGGATCCGACCGTTGGCCGAGCGTGGATGTCATTATCCCCTGCTACAATGAGGACCCGCGCACACTCGCGGCGTGTTTAGCTTCCATTGCAAATCAAGATTACTCCGGAACATTTCAGGTCTATCTGGTTGACGACGGTTCTGGAAATCGTAATGCCGTCATCCCGGTACATCACGCCTACGAGGGCGACCCGAGATTCAATTTCATTCTGCTCCGCGAAAATGTTGGCAAACGCAAGGCGCAGATCGCCGCCATCCGCCGCTCATCTGGAGATTTCGTGCTCAGCGTCGACTCTGACACGACACTTGCGTCCGACGTCATCACGAAGCTTGCAGTAAAAATGCGGGATTCCATGGTCGGAGCGGCCATGGGCCAGCTGACGGCATACAACCGCAGCGACACTTGGTTGACCCGATTGATCGATATGGAATACTGGCTGGCTTGCAATGAGGAGCGCGCGGCGCAAGGTCGCTTTGGTGCGGTCATGTGCTGCTGCGGCCCATGTGCAATGTACCGCCGGTCTTGTCTCCTTTCTCTGCTGGATCAATACGAGACGCAGCTGTTCAGGGGGAAACCAAGCGACTTCGGTGAAGACCGTCATCTTACGATCCTCATGCTGAAAGCAGGCTTTCGAACCGAGTACGTTCCAGGTGCCGTCGCGGCGACAGTCGTTCCGGACAAGATGGGACCTTATTTGCGCCAACAACTCCGCTGGGCACGAAGCACTTTCCGGGACACGATGCTTGCGCGAGGTCTACTGCGTGGCCTGGATCGCTATCTAACTTTGGATGTGATGGGAGAGAATCTCGGCCCATTGTTGCTCGGCATCGCGGTAGTAACGGCGCTCGGTGAGTTACTATTTTCACATACAGTAAATTGGTGGACGGTGCTGGCTATTGTCACGATGACCATAATCAGATCTACGGTGTTATCTTTCCGCACTCGGCAGCTTCGATTCATCGGCTATTCAATGCACGCGTTAATCAGGATATTCCTGTTGATCCCCTTGAAGGCTTACGCCCTGTGTACATTGAGCAATAGCGATTGGCTGTCGCGTAAAAGTGTTCCCCTGCCCAACAGCAGCACAAAGGAAATCACAAGCGCGATGCCGCTTGGCGGAGCAAATGCTGCGGGCAATTCTGGAATTGCGGAGTCACTTCATACTGCAGATCTTTCGCTCACAGCTAGTGAAGTCTGACGGCCTTGCAGCGCCGAGTGACCGAGTAAGTTGTGTCAGTCGACACGGGGTGAAGCTTGTCGAGTTACCTATGGTCAGAACGGGGACTATGTGGAAGCGACACGTGGCATCTTGACGTTATTCTTTGGCGGAAGCGATACACACGTCGCTCCGGCCGCGACTTTCCAAAGGTGTCATCTCAAGGCGGTGGCCTGCTCTGAACCAGAATTCGCAAGTAAGCTGCCGGTGGCCAATCGGACTCATTCCGCTTGAGATAGACGCATGTCCAATGTAGCAATCGACCTTACCGGCGTAACCAAATTATTCGGAAACAAGCTCGTTGTGGACGGGCTGTCCTTCACCGTTGCATCGGGAGAGTGCTTCGGTCTGCTGGGGCCTAACGGCGCAGGCAAGAGCACGATTGCGCGTATGCTCCTCGGTATGACCCGGCCTGACGCGGGTGATATAACAGTCCTCGGTCTACCAGTGCCGGCACGCAGCCGCTTGGCCCGCAAGGGCATAGGCGTGGTCCCGCAGTTCGACAATCTCGACCTGGAATTTACGGTACGTGAGAACCTGTTGGTGTTCGGGCGCTACTTCGGCATGAGTACAAGAGAGATCAACGCCGTCATCCCACGGCTGCTCGAGTTCGCTCGCCTTGAGAGCAAGGCGGATTCACGTGTCGGCCTGCTATCCGGCGGGATGAAGCGGCGCCTGACGCTGGCACGTGCTCTGATCAACGACCCCCAGTTGCTTGTGATGGATGAGCCCACGACCGGCCTCGACCCGCATGCCCGCCATCTGATCTGGGAGCGACTTCGTTTCCTGCTGGCGAGCGGAAAAACGATCATTTTGACCACCCATTTCATGGAAGAGGCTGAGCGGCTTTGTGATCGGCTGTGTGTTCTCGAGCGGGGACGCAAGATCGCCGAGGGCAGTCCTCATGCGCTGATCGACGAGTACATTGGGTGCAACGTGATCGAGATCTTCGGCGGTAATCCACAGGAGCTGATTTCGCTGATCAGACCGTACGTTCAGCGTGTCGAGGTAAGCGGCGAGACGCTCTTTTGCTATGCGCCTGAGCCGGAGGATGTGCGCATCCAGCTTCGCGGTCGAGCGGGTCTGCGTATTCTAGAGCGTCCACCCAGTCTGGAGGACGTTTTCTTGCGGTTAACCGGACGTGAGATGGAGAAGTGAGCAATGGGTGAACGTTTTGCGGCCGCTCTACCCGCCAACGCCTGGAACTGGATGGCGGTGTGGCGCCGCAATCATCTGGCATGGAAGAAGGTGGCATTTGCTTCAATGCTCGGCACCCTTGCTGATCCGATGATTTACCTTTTCGGGCTCGGCACTGGCCTTGGACTGTTGGTAGGCCGCATCGAAGGTGCATCCTACATCGCCTTTCTGGCAGCCGGCATGGTTGCGACGAGCGCGATGACAGCATCAACCTTCGAAACAATTTACGCGGTTTTCGGTCGAATGCGCGATCAGGGCACTTGGGAAGCAATCCTGCACACACAACTTACCCTCGGCGACATCGTTCTCGGTGAATTGACCTGGGCAGCCACAAAGGCTTTTCTGGCCGGTACGACAATTGCGATTGTTGCGGCCGCGCTAGGTTATGCCGCGTGGACGTCGGTTCTCTACGTGCTACCGGTCGTCGCTCTCACCGGATTCGCCTTTGCGAGCCTGGCCATGCTCGTCATCGCGCTCGCGCCCAGTTATCACTATTTTATTTTCTATCAGACGCTTGTCATCACACCCATGCTGTTCCTTTCGGGCGCGGTTTTTCCAGTCGGCCAATTGCCAGGAGTGTTTCAGCAGATTGCGGCCTTCTCGCCCCTGGCGAATTCTATCGAGCTAATCCGTCCGGTGATGCTCGGCCGCCTGGGCGACAATGTAGGGCTGCATATAGGCGCACTTTGCATGTTCGCTGTATTGCCTTTTTTTCTGTCGGCTGGACTGTTTCATCGACGACTAATGCGTTGACGCTTGCTTACACCCATTAACCAGAAGGAGGTCCGCAATGCCGGATGCAAACTGCCCACAGCGGCCCGGAGGCATGCGTATGCTAGGAATCGCGAGTGGTACAACGCCGAAGCCGGGCGCCACCCAGCCGCTGCAGGCACCCGCCCAGCTTCGCGACCACACCTCGAAGAACAGGCTGGATGGTGAGGCGCGGACCCACCCGGAGCGTTCAATCGATAGCAGCCAAGCTTCTTGTGCGCGTCCACAGACCGTCGCGGCCATTATTTAGTTGGATACACATGCAATGACCCACAACGAAGCAACTCTTGAGCCTTTTGTGATCCTTGCTATGCCAAGGACCGGAACACACTATTTAGAAGAATTGCTAAACGAGCATCCGACCGTTTTGAGTAACGGTGAGTTGCTAAACGAATATGATCCCAATTGGCCCAGCACTGATCGCCTGCTAGGCACGGATCGCGAGCTTCTTGAGCTTGCCTATGTGCGCTGCCCTATGCGCGACTACAAGAATGTGACGCATCTTGGATGCAAGATCAATGAACCTCAGTTTCGCGAGCGTCCCGCATTCTTTGCGGAACTGGCTCGTTGGCCAGCACTCAAGGTCATCCTTGTTGTTCGCCGAAACGTATTGGAATCGCTCCGATCCTTTGTGCAGGCCAGGGAAAGCGGTCACTGGCTGAAGTTCAGCTGGGACAACGATACCGCTCGGCCACCGAGCGTCAGGTTGTCAATCGCCGACTGTGAGGCTTATTTCAAAGCCGCCGACGATTTTCACGCTCGCGTTATGGACTCCTTCACGTCGACCAACCTGCTTGTAATGGAATACGAGAGCCTACTTCACGAACCTGCCCAATGCCTGGGAGCGGTTTGGGATTTCCTGGGCGTTCCAGCGCTTGAGCCATCAGATAACGCCATCCTGCAGCGCCAGGAAACGCGACCGCTGGATCAAACGGTGGAGAACTTTGACGAGTTGCGGATTCACTTCGCACGGGGACCTTATTCAAGATTTTTTGACCTCGGAGATTCAATGCGCTCCTACGCTTAATCGCTTGTACCGCGTGCTCTGATGGGCGTGTAGGATATCCTGCAGTTTGCGCGCATTCCGTCGCAAAACTGACAAACCAAAGTCACCAAGACGACAGAGATATCGGCCGGCAGTCGATCTGCGGCAGACATCAAAGACACGGCCGCAAGGCGACCTGGTCAATTCCCTCTCTGGCGAAGCACTTCTTCAGACGCGATCTTTGGCGAGCCTTGAGTGCAAATTCCGGCAAAGGTGGAGGGTTCCAGTGCGCAACCCGCACCAATCTCGCTGGACGGGACAGGCCTCCAGTTGGCACGGCGCTTGCTCCGAGATGACAGCAGCGCTCGACCGGAGCGCAGCATGGGAGAAGGAGGAGCCCCCACCCCGATCCGGTCAGGGAGAGAGAAACGGTGTTGGTTCCAAGAGTCCCCCGCGCGATCGCAGCGCCCCGCAAGCCCCATTTTGCCCGGACCTACGTGCAGGTGCTTGCCGCCATAGTCCTGGGAGCCGCAATTGGCTACCTCTATCCGGAAACCGGCCAGAGCCTGAAGCCGCTCGGCGATGCCTTCATCAAAGTCGTCAAGATGATTATCGCACCTGTCATCTTCCTGACAATTGCGACCGGCATTGCCGGCATGAGCGATCTGCAGAAGGTCGGCCGAGTTGCCGCCAAGGCGATGGTTTATTTCCTCACCTTCTCGACACTTGCACTCGTTGTCGGACTGATTGTCGCGAATATCGTTCAACCTGGCGCCGGCCTCAACATCGATCCGGCCTCGCTCGATGTCCAAGCCGTTAAGGGCTATGTGGCCACGGCTCACGAGCAGTCCGTGACCAGCTTCCTGATGAACATCATCCCGTCAACGATTGCCAGTGCCTTCGCGGAAGGCGACATCCTGCAAGTCCTGTTCTTCTCGGTCCTGTTCGGCATTGCTTTGGCGATGACCGGAGAGACGAGCAGGCCGGTCGTTACCTTTCTCCAGGCGCTTACCGCCCCCATTTTTAAGCTCGTCGGCATTCTGATGAAGGCTGCACCCATCGGCGCCTTCGGCGCAATGGCCTTTACGATCGGCAAATACGGAATCGGTTCGGTGGCCAACCTCGCGATACTGGTCGCGACGTTCTATCTTACCGCCTTCCTCTTCGTGTTCGGGGTTCTCGGCGCGGTCTGCCGCTACAACGGCTTCTCGATCTTTTCTCTCGTCCGCTACATCAAGGACGAGCTGCTGCTTGTCCTGGCAACGTCCTCCTCGGAGGCCGCGCTGCCCTCGCTAATGGAGAAGATGGAGAAGGCCGGCGCCGCCCGTTCGGTCGTAAGTCTCGTCATCCCTACTGGATACTCATTCAATCTGGACGGTACCAATATCTACATGACGATCGCCGCCCTCTTCATCGCCCAGGCGACGAACACAGATTTGTCAATTGCCGATCAGATCCTCCTGCTGCTAATTGCGATGCTTTCCTCGAAGGGTGCGGCAGGCGTCACCGGCGCCGGCTTCATCACATTGGCCGCTACTCTCTCTGTCGTGCCGAGTGTTCCCGTTGCCGGAATGGCTCTAATTCTTGGCGTGGACCGCTTCATGTCGGAATGCCGCGCGCTGACGAATTTAGTCGGTAATGCGGTGGCATCGCTCGTTGTCGCTCGCTGGGAAGGCGAATTGGACCAGTCACGGATGGAAACCGCTTTCCGCGGTTAGGGTTACATCAAACTGGCTCCCCGCAAGCAAGATCGCAACAGCGCGACGTGTAAGTAGCGGCCTTGACACAACAGTCGAATTGCCAGCCTCCAAAGAGCGCTGGAAATAGAGTACTAACGCAGTGAGTAATACAACACCATGAAGCCCCTAAGCAAACGAACGGTTCACGGAGACTCATCTGGGTGCGCATGGAGCGCTGTTCGTCGAATGCGCTATCCGCGGGGTGGGGGAACTATTTCAGCTTGCCGCCCCAAGCCGTCGCGGGAGCGCACCGGATGATGGAGGACCGGCCGATCAGAATCGCTAGGGGAAAGCGCGTCACAATAGCCGATCTCGCCCGCGAAGCCGGAGTCAGCGTAGCAACAGTCGATCGGGTTCTGAACGTCCGCCTTCCGGTGCGAGAGGAGACCGCCCAGCGGGTCCATGCGGCCGCGCACGCGATCGGCTATCATGCTGCCGGTCTCATCAAACAGCGCTTGCAGCAGCACCTGCCGCACTACAAGCTGGGCTTCATCTTGAGAAAACCTACCCACGATTTCTACCAAGATTTCGCTCGCAAGATCGAAGAGTCGGTCAGTATGGCTAAATCCTTCCACGGCCTTCCGATCATCGAGTTCGCGCAGTCACATTTGCCGCGTGACCTGCTCCCGCTTCTTAAGGACCTTGGGAGCCGCTGCCAGGCGATCGCCATGGTGGCGGCCGATCACCCGAAAATCACAGCATCAGTCGAGGAGCTCAAGGCGAAAGGTATCCCGGTATTTTCGCTGCTATCCGACTTCGCCGATGGCGTGCGCGAGGGCTACATCGGCCTCAACAACAGCAAGGTCGGACGGACTGCCGCTTGGGTGTTTTCCAAGGCCGCAAAACGGCCCGGCAAGGTGGCGGTGTTTGTCGGAAGCCATCGCTTCCAGGCGCATGCGACGCGGGAAACGGCCTTTCGTGCGTATTTTCGTGAGAACGCGCCAAAATTCGAGGTGCTTGATGCGCTCGTGAACCTTGATGAACGGCAGCTCACTTACGAAAAATTGCTGGATCTTATGCAGCGGGAACCAGAGCTCGTCGGCTTCTATATGGCCGGCGGGGGGATAGAGGGGGCAATTTCCGCGCTCCGAGAAGAGGGGAGCGGTCAGGATCTCGTCGCGATCGTGAGTGAAATGACGCCGCAGTCACGTGGGGCGCTTGCGGATGACATCTTGACGATGGCGGTCGGCACGCCAATGCGCCGACTTTGCCAGGAGCTGATAATGGCAATGGAGCGGGCCATCAAAGCCGGCGTCGCGGAGAGCCCGGGGCAGACATTTCTGCCGTTCGACATTTATCTTCCGGAAAATATTTGACCTTGATGGATTTCTATCATGAGCGCCCATTTTCCTTTCACCGATGAAAGGAAAGCTCGATTGACTCGGCCGTCTCTGTCCGATCTGTGAACCGGCGTGGTTCCGTCTTGAAAGAAGCCGGATGCCGAAATGGCAGCCGCGCTTCATGGAAGGAAAGTCAAGCAATGCGCCAGGTATCGCCCCGCTTTGCACTCGATCACATGGCGGCGCCCCGCCTTGACGTCAGTGCGCTTTTCGCGCTTGCCCGTGACCAAGGCCTGACCGACGTCCAAATCCGTTACCCTCATTTCAGCAATCCTGTCGCACGCGGCATTCCGGCTGCGGACGTTCGGTTGGCCGCTACCGAAGCGGGCGTCACGATCATCTCTGTCAACGCCTTGCAGCGGTTCAACGACTGGACTCCAACGCGTCAGGCCGAGGCAAGCAACCTCGCCGATTATGCGACGGCGTGCGGGGCGGAGACGCTCGTGTTGGTGCCGGCCAACCGCAGCTCGTGGCCCACCAATAGCGAGCGCCAGGACAATCTTCGTTTCGCTCTAAACGAGATCAAGCCAATCCTCCAGTCGCGGGGTCTGATCGGTCTCATCGAGCCGCTGGGTTTCCGAACCTGCTCGCTTCGATCAAAGAAGGAAGCGGCCGAGGCCGTTGCCGCGGTTGATGGCCAGTCCGTCTTTCGCCTCGTGCACGACACGTTCCACCACACCCTGGCCGGGGAGACATGCCTGTTCTGCGAGCTTACCGGCCTGGTGCACATTTCAAGCGTAAACGACCCGACCTTCTGGATTTACCCCGATCGCTTTCTTGCAGGTTCCGACAATGGCAGCCAGATTCAGGCGCTGCTGGATGGCGGCTACGCGGGACCTTTCTCATTCGAGCTGGTCGAGGAAGTCCATTCTCTGGACGATCTCGCAGGCGCACTTGCCGCCAGCATCGACTTTATCCGGCGAGGGCTATTGTCGTCAAAGTAGATGGTGACAGGAGTAGTGACTATAGGTGCGCCTGAATTTTCCGTGGGTTCACAGCGGGGCAGCCATCCGAGATGCCTCCTGTATCATTATCTCCCGCATCCAGATGCTTGCCGGATCGCTATTGTGGAGGGCCGGCCATTGGAGGGTCTCGGTGAATGTGGGAAATGGCAGCGGAAGTTCGATAACCCGCAGGGGGAACGTTTTTTCGAAATGCCTGACCAGCCGTAAGGGCATGGTCGCTATACGAGCTGTGCCGGACACCATAGGTGGAATCATGCTGAAGCCCTGCACGGCGACCTCGACACGTCTCTTAAGGCCATGCTCAAGCAAAAACCATTCCTCGATAGACGGCTTCATCGTACGCCCGAACCTGACCGCGACGTGCCTCATCGACATGTATCTCTCGAATGTAAGCTGCTGTGGCAGCTGCTTGTTTGTGGGACAGCCTACGCACACGAGCTTCTCGTCAAACAGCGCAACGCTTGAATGCACACTCGACGTGAACATATCCGGTAGAATTAGAAAATCGACGTCACCGCGCCGGAGAAGCTCATCGGGGCTATCGTCGACAGGCAGCAGTTCGAAGCTGACGGCGGGGGCTTCCCGTGAAATACGCTCCACAAGCTTTTCGAAAAACACGAGCGTGACGAAATCGGAAAGAATGATCCTGAAGAGGCGATCGGCTCGAGCTGGGTCAAACGGATCCGAAGAAATAATCGAGCACTGGATGTGCTGGAGAGCGTCGCGAACTGCGGGGGCAAATGCTGCCGCACGCGGGGTTAGAAATCTTTCGCGACCTCTTATCGTAAACAGTTCATCGCGGAAATAATCGCGCAGTCGGGCGACGGCCGCACTCATGGCGGGCTGACTCAGGTTAATCCTGCGTGCCGCCGCCGAGAGATTACGCTCCGTCAGGAGTGCGTCGAGCACAACGAGGAGATTTAGATCAAGTCCTTTGAAACGCATGTCATCAGCCATCCATGGGATGGATGCCTTTAACCGAAACAAACGACTTTAACAATTTAGCATTCTTGCAATCTTTTGTCGCAAAAAGTTTATGATGGATGACGTTAAGGTCCGACATATGAGCCGCGTGATCTGCCGAAGCGAGCAATCGTTCGTACTGTGCAGGTCAGAGATTGGCAGTTTGAAACGCCGGGCCGATGGCGCCGGTCTATCAACCAGCGTCTTCGGCGGCCCCGACCTAGCTAGGCGTGGAACCTAATAGGGTGCACCTTTCCAGTCCGAGGCGACTGATGGGCGGTTTGATCCTAAGCTGCCGTGAGGCCTGTGCCAATTGTATCGGCGAGCCAATGCAGCAGTCCGGCAGCGTTTTTGAGAGCTGTTGTAGGCTCGGCCTAAGCCCATTGGCGCAAGCCTATCTGAACGAAGCGCTTGGCCTTGCCGCTATCCGGTATGTGATCTGTGGTGCCTTCTCGTCCTGCTGTTCTTGTTTTGGAACGCCCTTATGGTGAGCCCATCCGGGACGTGGGGCACCGGGAGCACAAAGGTGCAGGCAGGCCGTCAATAGACCGTGGGCTGAGAGCCCGAGCTCGTTACATGGCCGCCCCTCGCGACTTTCCCGGATGCGCTGCGAGCGCGGATCAGTAGATGTCGTGTTGCCCGCCAGCTCCCGTCTTTGACCGAGCCAAGAAGGAGGAACGGGCATGCTTATCATCGGACTGGATATTCACCGCGCCTTCGCCGAAGCAGTGGCATGGGAGGAGGGCAGGCTCAGGCGACTCGGCCGCGTCGACATGCGGCGCGATCTGCTGGCGGCGTTCGCCGCGAAGCTGTCGCCGAACGATGTCGGGGTGATCGAGGCCACCGGCAACGCGACGTCCGCTGCAGCTGTGGTTGCGCCGCATGTGAAGAAGGTGGGGATCGCCAAGCCGAAACAGGTGTTTATCGTTGCCTATGCCAAGATCAAAACGACGATCGACGCCGACGTTCTTGCGCAGCTCTATGCCAGCGGCTTCTTGCCAGAAGTCTGGATTGCGGACGAGCCGACGCAGGCTCTGCGTCGACAGGTGACACGGCGCAATCAGATTGTCCGACAGAGATCTCGATTGAAGAGCGTCATCCAGTCGATCCTTCATAGCCACCTGATCCGTCCTGCCCGCATGCTGACCTGTGCGGCGCCAAGGGTCGGACCTGGTTAATCGAGCAGGTCGTACCGCAGGACGAGCGCCTCGCGATCGATGGGCATCTGCGCGAGTTCGACCGATTGGGCGAAGACCTCCAGGTCATCGAACGCGATCTTGTCCGCTCGGCTCTCGAGGATGAAGGCGTGAAGCGGCTGATGACCATTCCCGGCGTCGACATCACCGTCGCGCTGGCGATGAAGGGCGGCGATCGGCGACGTGTCGCGCTTCGACGATCCGCAGAAGCTCGTGACCTATCTCGGGTTGAACCCAAGCGTCCAGCAGTCCGGCCAGGTCCGGCCTACCATGGGCGGATCACCAAGCAGGGCCGTGGTCATGCGCGCGGCATGCTCGTCGAGGCGGCCTGGGCGGCCGCTCGTGCTCCCGGACCGTTGCGAGCCTTCTCCCTGCGGCGTGCGAGCCCGGCGCGGACAGCATGTCGCGGCCGTGGCAACCGCACGCAAACTCTCTGTCGTGATCTGTCATCTGTTGAGAAGGGCGAGAGTTACGCGTGGGCTCGACCCTCCCTGCATGCCAAGAAGCTTGCGCGATGTGGAACTCAAGGCCGGGAGCAAGGCTGTGCGCGGCCAAAAGGGAGCGCACGCCTACAACATAAAGAGCCACCGGGAAGAAGAGCGCCGCTGGGTGGAGCAGGCCGAGGGCGCCTATGCACGCCTCGTCGCCGGTTGGAACCCACGAGGTCCGAAGAGGGTAGGCACGGATGCCGCAAACGAGGCGCGACGATAGAAGCTGCGCGGCAGGGCTCTCATCTCGGACCCTGCTCTTCGCCACGCGGTCGTCCGTGCGCGACAGGAGAATAGCGCAGATTTATCAAAAAGGCTCTTGTCGATCACATCAGTGGTCTTGGGCGCTGTACGGCCGGGTGAAGACTTTGCAGGTGGCCCGGAAAGCGTTTGACCTGCAGCGAAGCAATTGTCGTCATTACGCGCTCGACCCGGGCGCCCAGCTTGGCATAAGGGCTACGTGGCCTCAGGAAGCGTCGTCGCCAATGCAGACCATGGACGAATTCCCAGCCGATGCCGAGATGCCGGTCGACCGTGCCTGTCGCCGTCCGGTGATGCGATGCCCCCGAGCGGATGAGTTCGCCCCGGATGCTCCCGGTCACGACGCACGGGTTCGGGTTCCAAGGCGCTCAGTTTTGTTCGCGCCCAATCGGTGTAGGACGCGGCAGAAATACGAGCGTGACGAAATCGGAAAGAATGATCCTGAAGCGGCGATTCGGTAGAGCCGGGTCAAACTATCCGACGAAATAAACGATCACTGGATGGGCGGGGGAGCGTCGCAAACTGGAGGGCAAGAGCTCCCGGACGCAGCGTTAAGTTTGAATACCTCCGCGGACATGGTCGCGAGCTTATCGCGCAAATAAATCGAGCAGCCGAGCGCCGGCCGCACTCATGACCGGCTGGGCTCGGTTAATCCTGCATGCCGCGCCCATGAGGTTACTTGTCCGGAGTGCGTCGA
>NZ_JARTVT010000057.1:0-16300 GCF_029625685.1 Mesorhizobium sp. WSM4976 | reverse complement strand
GGCCACTTCTACATCCACAATGCCGACGATTCAGGCTTCGTCTGCGAGCGCGCCTGACTTCTTCAACAGCCTGCTAGATGCCCTGGACTTCCCGTAAACGCAGAATGGACGCGCCTGTCCCGGCACGGCCATTCAGTCAGATCTTATCGCAAATCACACGTCCGGCTGCTTGAAAGTCCGCATATAACAACGCGACTTCTGACCGAAACCGCTCGGGGTGCAGACGTAGGGGTTGCTGTGCAGGTACTGGAAGAACGAGATCTTGTGCACCGTCGTGGGGTTCTTGTTATACCGGACCATGCCGTTGACCCGGTATTTGACCAGATAGACAGTTCGCGTTTCCTCGCGGGACTTGCGAACTTCTCCCGCCTGCGCGCTCGTCCCGGCTACCAGTGAGAGCCCGAGACCGAACGCGACCGCCGCGCCCCACTTCAAACAATTCGAGAAATTCATTTTCCACCCCCAAGTCTCGTCTTTGAAGTGGATTTCGCACGGCCGGTCATAAAATTCCGGCCGAAATATCATTAAAATTGTCAGCGTATCCTCGAGTACGACAGTAACTGCGTTCACCAGCGCTCCCTAGGGTCGTTCGGGTGCTGCCCACCCGCACATATGTTGATTGTGCTGAATGCGTCTGCTTCGCCAGTACTCGACGCGAGTTGACCTTTTCCTTCCCGGCTCCGAGCCGCGGGGTAGCGCACGCAAGGCATATGTGAGGGCTGCCGCGTTCTCGGATTTGGCCCGGAACAATCACGCGCCCGGGCGCTTAGAGCTGAACTGAAGCCGCACTGCATCGCGATCGCCTCGATTGCCGCCATGTTCGCCAACGGGCTTGCCCGTCGGGCAGTTTATAGCCATGGCGCGCCCTGTCCCAGTTTGTGTAATGCCACGGCGAAGTAATTGATACCGGGAACAAATTAGCAGTTCGAAAGTTCGCGACAACGCGAGAGAAGGAGCAACCGCTCCCGAGCCGGTTGGTCGAAGGCCTGCTTTCGTTACAGGGTCACGCGCATGAAGATTGCCCAGATCGCCCCCCTGACTGAGTCCGTGCCACCCAAGCTCTATGGCGGGACCGAGCGCATCGTTTCACATTTAACGGAAGAGCTGGTTCGAAGGGGCCATGACGTGACGCTGTTCGCGAGCGGCGATTCACGTACGTCGGCCGAACTGGTGCCTTGTTGCGATGTTGCGCTACGCTTTAACCCGAATGCAAGGAGTCCGATTCCTTACCACGTGATGATGCTTGAACAGGTCCGCAGACGGGCGGACGAATTCGACGTGCTGCATTTCCACGTCGATGTTCTCCATTTTCCGATAATTAGAGAGTTCGTGCAGCGAACCGTTACCACGCTTCATGGCCGGCTCGACCTTCCGGACCTGGCGCAGCTATACGCAATGTTCAACGATCTTCCACTGGTCTCAATTTCAGATGACCAGCGCCGGCCCATGCCGCCGGTCAATTGGCTTGGAACGGTCTATCACGGCCTGCCGAACGACATCCTGCCATTCCGGCCGAAAGCCTCTGGATACCTCGCGTTCCTCGGCCGCATATCACCCGAAAAGGGACCGGAAGCCGCCATAGAAATCGCCGCGCGCGCTGGAATGCCGCTGAAGATCGCGGCGAAAATCGACGCAGTGGACCGGTCATTTTGGAGCGACAGGGTCGAACCCCAGGTGCTTCGGCATTCGAATGTCGAGTTCATTGGCGAGATTGATGAGCGTAAGAAGGCGGAATTTTTGGGCAACGCGGCAGCGCTGCTGTTTCCGATCGATTGGCCGGAGCCATTCGGCCTCGTGACGATCGAGGCGATGGCGTGCGGTACGCCCGTGGTTGCATTCAACCGGGGAGCCGTTCCGGAGGTGATCGATCACGGCGTCTCCGGACTGATAGTAGAAGGCATTGACGAAGCCGTCGACGCTGTGCGGCGGATAGGCAGTCTCGATCGCGCACGGGTGCGGAACACTTTTGAAAAGCGGTTCACCGTCGGGCGCATGTGCAGCGACTATCTGGGGATCTACCGCTTGCCAGCATGCGACGAGCAATTTTCGCTCCGCTCGCGAAACGGGTTCGCCGAAAACGCGGCTGAGATAGCCAGCACTTTTTAACAGCATCGCTTGAGACGAGTGGCGATTAGAATCGCCGGGTTCCCGCCGCATTCGATCAGGTCGAGCAGCGGAAGCTTCGTCGAATATCCGCCAAAATTTCAATGACGCTCTCGGGATCGCGGGCATCGCAGCATCGATGCGCAATACTGTTGAGAGGGGATGGTCGGGCGCAGGCACATTGGATGGCGCCCGCATCGGCGGCTGAACAGGAGGGATGAGATGAGCATCGAAGTCGAAGAACGTAAGCTTGATCCAGCGGTCGCTCTCCCCGCACTCGATGAATCGGCACCGCGCGAGCCGCATAGGCAATTTGCGCTGAAGCATGAAGACTGCTTCGTCGTCGCCGACAGCTATGGCGACATACGCGGCAGCGGCGACGGACTTTTCCGCGACGATACGCGAGTGCTGTCGCGTTTCCGGCTGTTCATAGGCGGCCGCATGCCGTCATTGCTCGGAGCCTCGCTGTCGCAGGACAATATCCTATTCTCCGCCAATCTCACAAATCTGGCCACCATCGGGCCCGACGGTAGTGAAACGCTGCCTGGGGTCGTGCACATCGAGAGGACCAGATTCATCTGGCATGACCGCATGTACGAGCGTGTCACTTTCACGAATTACTCCGCGCGTGAGGTGTTGTTGCCGGTCCGGTTCGACTTCGATGCCGATTTCCGTGACATGTTCGAGGTGCGCGGCACGACGCGCAGCCGGCGCGGTCGCGCACATGATGCCTTGGTCGGCGCGTCAGGCGTGACATTTCGCTACGAGGGCCTCGACAATTTGGCGCGCCAATCCGTCATCGCGTTTTCGATCAGGCCCGACCAGATCCATCCCCACCATGCAGAGTTTCTCATTCTGGTCGGGAGACATGATAGAAAGGCGCTGTATCTGGAAGTTGGTCAGAACGAAGAAGTCCCGTCCAGTGACCGGTTCCGCGCCGCCGCCGCGCGGGCGCGATTTGCAATGCGCTCAAAGCGTCGGCAAGGCGCCACTGTTTTCAGCTCCGGCCGGGTGTTCAATGATTGGCTCACACGCACACGTGCCGACATTGCCCTGCTGACCACCGATCTGGAAACCGGGCCATATCCGTACGCCGGTATTCCCTGGTTCTCGACGGCCTTCGGCCGCGACGGCGTCATTTCCGCCCTGCAAATGCTGTGGCTCAACCCCGAGCTTGCTCGCGGCGTGCTGGCGTTCCTTGCCCGCTATCAATCGATGGAGACCTCTGTGTTCGACGATGCCGAGCCAGGCAAGATCATGCATGAAACGCGCAAGGGGGAGATGGCTGTCCTGCGCGAGCTGCCATTCGGCCGCTACTACGGCGGCGTCGACACCACTCCACTCTATGTCTACCTGGCTTGGTCCTATGCCGATCGCACGGGCGATGACGAGTTCGTCAACCGCATGTGGGATTCGCTGTGCGCGGCAATCGGGTGGATGGAGGAAGTCGGCGCCGGCAACAGCGACGGTTTCGTGACCTATAACAGGGCAGCGGACACGGGCCTCTTCAACCAGGGCTGGAAGGACAGCGCCGACGCCATATTCCATGTCGACGGCAAAATACCTCGAGGTCCGATCGCGCTGGTCGAGGTGCAAGGCTACGTCTTCGCAGCCTATCAAGGCATGGCTGCCTTGGCGGCCAAGCGCGGAGACGCCGCCAAGGCGGCGCACTGGAGCGCCATGGCAGAAAGAATACGCAGCGCAGTGGAGGCCCGGTTCTGGATGCCGGACCGCGATTTCTACGCTTTGGCAATCGATGGAGAAGGCAGGCAATGCGCGGTGCGCGCCTCCAACGCGGGTCACCTGCTCTATGTTGGGCTGCCGTCGGCAGAACGGGCGAAATCAATCGCCGAGCAGTTGCTGTCGGGGCATCTGCACAGCGGTTGGGGCGTTCGCACATTGGCCGACGACGAGATTCCGTTCAATCCGATGTCTTACCATAACGGCTCGATCTGGCCGCACGACACCGCCATCTGTGCCGCCGGGCTAGCCCGCTACCAGGAGCGCACCAGCGTCGTGAAGCTTATGAGCAGCATGTTCGAGGCGGCCGTCCGCTTCAATATGCGGCTTCCGGAGCTGTTCTGTGGCTTTACGCGGGCCATCGGGGATGCGCCGATTGCCTATCCCGTCGCCTGTCTGCCGCAGGCATGGTCGGCCGGTTCCGCGTTCATGATGCTGCAGGCCTGCCTGGGAATCCGCATCGACGGTTGGAAGCGCGAGATCAATGTCGAACGGCCGCGGTTGCCGATAGGCATCGACAACATCGTCATCCGGCACCTAACCGTGGGCGAGGCGAAGATCGACCTCAATTTCCAACGCGTCGGCGACCGGGTCGTCTGCTATCTCGACGAACGGCACGAGGGTCTTGTGCCACTGGTCGTTCGCTCCTAGCAACCCGGGTAGCAGGGTCTGCCATCTATGTTCACTGGGCGTTCAGGTGCTGCTGGTGAGGTCTCGCGGGAACCTCTTGAACCGAAAAGAGCTCCTTCCAATCTTTTCTCTTGGTCTCCAGCCGAGCGTGCAGGTGTTCGAACATTACCGGTGCATTTGGGGAACGACCAACGGGTCAGTTGTTGAAGGGGAGGTCACTATGGAAAGTGATGCTTTCAAGCAGCCGGTTTTCGTAAGGGAGGATGGCTACATCCAAAAGATCGACTGCCTGATGGATGCCATTGAGTTCTTGGAAGAGTGGCCTGTGGAGAGACGCGGCCTGCTTCACGCGGCGGCCTGCGAAGCGTGCTACTCGGCTTATGACGGTCGCAAACCGGTCGAGGCCGCACACAAGGCCTCTATGACTTGGGCCCGCAAGGTTGGCGTGATCGAGGACGTGCCCACAGCGCCGCCGTGGATGACTGGGCCAAAGATCAGCAACGCATACCTCTTGTGAGGGGCGCGAAAGGACGCTTCATCAGACGCAGCTTGCGACGAAACGTGCCGGAGCCAAACGCCGCGTCAGGGGGCGCGTCTATGGGACCTCGGCCGAGCCCCTCTTCCCATCCCAAATAACCGGGGTTGAGTGACGGACGCCGCGCGGCTGGAAACGCTGTGGGTTCGGCCGGACGACTTCGCCCCTCTCATGGAAGTTCGATCTCGCCGGCCACCACGTGGTTGAGGTCGGTGCCTTCCGCCGTCAGAGTCATGCGGACCTTCAACCTCTTGCCGCCGATTTGCCCGTCGCGCACCGTCTCCTCGATCTTGCGCTGGGAGGTGACGCCGACTTCCTTCAGGAACTTGCGGATCGACATGTTGAATGCATCTTCGCTCACGGCGGAACTCCTCTCCTGTCCGACCGGGATCTTAAGGGAAGGCAAAGCATCAAGGAAGCAGGACGGTTCCGTGCCCCATAGGACTGGATCCCGAGCCCGAAGGAGCGCCGGGTTCGGCGATTGGAAGGTATGGAACCGTGATCGGCCTCCGCTATCGCTGGGTTGCCAAGGCAGAATAGGTTTCCTGAGCAACAATGCGGCCCGGCGAGCGTTGGGGTCTGTCGAATGGGCGAGAGCCCATGACCAGGTTCTATTTTCCACATCGATAACGGTACTTTCATTCCCGATCCCGATGGGTCGATCTCCCGGATTTGGGTGCGGCGCGACTGGAAACGGTGCGTGCTGCTGGCGAGATGACAAACGACAAAAAGCTGTCGTTCTGGCAGGATCCAAGCCAAATACGCCAGCCTCAGCCACTCACCCGTTGCAGGAAGTCGGAAGTATCAGCTCTCGCTACAATGCCATGGAAACCTGGCGGCCTGCCGGCGCCCCCACCGTCCAGAAATCGGCTTCTTGACGCACGCTTCCGCGGCATTTCTCACTCGATTTTCATTTAGTATCGATCACATTGAGGCAATTATCGGAGAGCCCGACTGATCGTTTTCATACGGCGCCCTTCGCCGGGGGCTGTCGGTCCCGCATCCCGCCTTACGGCGGCGCTATGCTGATGCTCCTTCGGCCGCCCTGTTGAACCGGTCTCAGGGCCACGAACCTGCTTCGGCACCGAACTGACTTGTTGGGGCTTATGGACATTTCGGTGCCTCCACTTTGTACGCCCTTTTCACATTGGTCGGGCGAGCAGTGGGCTCTCCCGAGGGAGAGGCCGAGAAGGGCGGAATTTTGAGCGACGGGTGACGAGGGAAGAGAGGAGCAAAGGCCCGGTGCGTGCAGTCGTCGCGGAAGCAGAGTGTCGCCGAGAGCGGCGGCGGCAAATCGTGCCGCTTGCGCGCCAAGGCCGGCAAGGAAAGCTGCGCCGCGGCGCAACCCCCACCATCACGGCGGTGCATGCCGCGCCCTTGCCCGCCTTGCTCTTCGCGGCCTCCTGTTCCTGCCCAATTGCTTGGGCGAGAACCGAACAGAAAGGAGGCGCTGCAAAGGTGCGGGCGAAAATGGAAAAAGCAGAACTTGAAAGACTGAAGGACAAGATACCCTGCGCTGCAGTGCTGGAGCGCGCGGGGTTCGCCCTGGACATCAAGGAGAGCACGCGCAACGCGATGAAATATCGCCGAGGGGCTCGATCATCATTGTCATTCATGGCGGCAAGGGCTGGTTCGACCCGCTCGGCGACGGCAAAGGCGATGTCTTTCGCCTGGTCCAATATCTTGAAAAGGTGCCGTTCGTCGAAGCGACGGCCGAGGCTCTAACCGCCGCTGGATGACAGTTCAGTGGCAGGTCAGATGGCCACGAAATCTGGATCCATGCGTGGGTCGGCTGAGCCGCGGCCCGCATTCCGACACCAGGATGCGTACTCATAAAGTCGGTTTCTATAAGTCGGCCACCTAGTGTCTGCTTCTCCCCCACAGCGGCGCGGGAGCGGGCATCGCGCCACTTCGCCTTCGGGCCACACGCGGCCCTGTCGCCTTAGGTTGCGTCAGAAGACGCAAGGTGCAGCCCTCGACGGGGCATGCTATCGTGGTCACCGCCGTCCTTAGGAAATCCACACCATGAAGCGCATCGGGATCATCGTCGCTGGCTCGGCCTATCCAATGGATGGCTTCAAGTTGGGACTTCGGGACCTCGGATGGATCGAGGACGAAGCAATCCGTTTCGAACTTCGAGCAGCCGAGGGACAATTGCATCTGCTGCCCAAGTTCGCCCTCGAAATGGTCAGCCTTGGCGTTGATCTTATCGCCGTCATTGGGGCCGTGACAGTGCGAGCGGTTCGGCAAGCGACCTCGACGATCCCCATAGTGTTCGCGGTCGTTGTCGAGCCGCTCGGCGACGGATTAGCCTCCAACTTGGGGCACCCCGGCGGGAACGTCACCGGAGTAACTACCTTCGATCCGGAGCAGGGCACGGCGCAATTGCAGTTCCTAAAGGCGCTCAATCCTAACCTTGAGCGGGTCGCTATATTGAGTGACCTCGGCGTTTCAGACTGCATGTCGACTTCGAACAGGGATGCAGCTCGCGGTCTGAGGATTCAGCCACAAGTCATCCGAGTCGAAGCCCCTTCTCCCGAATATGAAAAAGCCTTTGAGGCCATGGAGGGCGAGTGCGCGCAGGCGCTGGTCGTGCTGGAAGAGCCGATCAATCAAGCCTGCAGGAAGCAGATCGCCGAGCTAGCGATAGCCCACCGGTTGCCATCCGTTTTTCCCGTATCAATGCTCGACGCCGGCGGGCTGATTGCTTATGGGACCAGTCTTCGCGACGCGGCGCGGCAGATGGCACAATACGCCGATACAATCTTGCGTGGCGGCAATCCAAGCGAGTTGCCCATCAGGGCGGCCTTGTCGCACGAGCTTGTGATCAACCTCCAGACGGCTGGGCAGCTTGGCGTAACCGTTCCATCCGAAGTGCTTGCGAAGGCGAACCAAGTTATCCGGTGAATCGTGAAAGGCGCCGACGGCGGATGATCCGTTGGCGGACTCGAAGTCTGCCGTGGGCCACGAACGACTAAAATCAAAGTGAGCATAACGCGTCCGCTTTCGGGCGCATCGCGACAAAGCGCTGCTTGGCCGGGCATGTTGAGCCCACCTGATGGCTTTCCTGGAGCGGGTGCGGATCTTCCCCGATCAACCCGCAACGGGTCGGCTGCGTTTCATAGCTTTATTGAATCGGAAGGTATTCCGGCTAGACGAGGGCCACAACCTCATCTGGTCCCGCCCCAACCGCCGCAACGGCGAGTAACAGCTAGCAAGCCCGTCCGGCCTCGGTCGGATGGGCTTCGGCGCCCGACATCGGGCTTCAGCAATGAAAACACGATCAACTGCTCTTTCGCAACAGAATTCCATTGTCGGGCAGTACTTCAATTCCAGCCGGGCGGAATAGGTTGACCCGCATCATCTGGGCTATGCCGCGCGCGTCATTGCGATGTGTCTTGTTCGGCTGCGCCTTCAGGAATGCTTTCACATGTCGTGTTTCGATGCAGATGACTGGTAGCCCGGCCCTGGCCAGCCCCTCGAATAGCCACTGCGACAAGGGCCCTGCTTCGAGCCCGACCCGTTCCACGTTCCAAGTCGAGTCCTTCAGCACCGCAATCATATCGTCAGGGTGGCTGACCACCTTCACCTCATGACAAATCCTGCCGGTTTCGTCGCCAACGCAAACGGCGGTTTCCTTCACCGAGATATCGAGGCCAACAAAATGCTTCATGTTGCGCTTCCTTTCCTGATGCTGTGGCTGTTTGGACAGACAAAGTTATCATCAGCTCGAAGCGCAACACCTCCTTGCATCACCGTTGAAGATGGGGTTCGAGCCGAATACCCCATCTGATTCCGACAATACCACGACTTTGCCTTCCGTCACGCTTGGACGGGAGATGCAATCTCCGTTGACCCAAGAGCGTGCCGGGCTTTCAGTCCAAACTCCGTTGTCACGCGATCCCGCACTTCTCCTGTGCCTCGTCTGGATTGACGCCCATGTTGAGATGCTGGCTTCCTGCATCCGGCAGCAGCAAGAGGAGGAGAGCCTCTTGGAGCGCGGCGCATTCTTGCCCACCGGTCCAGTTATTGGGCACGGGGAGGGTACTAGCGCCGACTGCGACGATCTCGATGGCCGGGAAGAGGATGCGGCGGACAAGGCCGACGCCCTCTTGGCTGAGATTGCCGCGACGCCCGCACAGTCGTTGGCGGGTGTGATCGCCAAGCTTGCGGTCGTGGTTCGAGAAGCGAAGGACAACACCGATCTTTGCGAATTTCCGCTTCCGCAGATCCGCTCTGCATTGGCCGACCTGCGGCGTCTCGCTGATGACGCGATATGCGACCAGCCGGCCGGCTGGCCCGGCGGCGACCAATCGATCGGCTCTCTGCTCGAGCAGCCCGCCTCATCGTTCGCGGCCTGGCGCGCCTTCAGCGCGTGGAGCCAAGGCGACGACGAGGCCTATCGCAGCTGGACAGAGACGTTCAAGACACTAAAGGGCGCGAGCCAATAGGTATCGCAAACGTCGTGTTTACGGGAGGGCCTCGAGCGTTCTGTGAGCGGCGGATTGATCTTCACGTTACGAGACGTCCGAGCAATGGGCGCACCCGCCCGTTCCCGTTGTCACAGCCCTCTGTTCTCCCTTTGGTGTCGGTGTTCCGGAAACGTGGAACCAATTGTCGACGAACAGATTCTCTTGCGGAGTGAATGCCTCAATCCAACAAGGGAGCGCGTCATGGGAAGCACATCGGACAAGGTTAAGGGCAACGCCAACGAAGTCGCCGGAAAGGCGCGCCAGGCCGTCGGCAATGCCGTGGAGAATCACGAGGAACAGGCCAAGGGCAAGGTTCAGGAAACCAAGGGCAAGGCGCAGGTCGCCAAGGGCCAGGTCAAGGACGCGGTGAAGAAGGTCGTCGACAAGGCCTGATTGTCAAGTATTCAACCGTGAACAAGCCCGCGGCGACGGGGGCTTTTTCTTTTGGGGTTTGCTGGCGCTGCAAGGAGAAGTCCAAGGACATCAGCGATCTCGTCATCGACATGGAGAGCGTCGCGGTCAGCAAGGCTGATACCAAAGTGGAAGATGTGCCCGCCAAGAAGGCGATCCTGGGCGAGGCCTATATCGCCCGCAGTGGCAAGACCGGAGCGCCTGATCGCTTTGTCTCAAAAGGGCAAGGTGCTGTTGACCCTCTTCACCGCCCAGTGAGGCGATCATGACGCGGGACATGCTCGGCCAAGCGGCCCTTCATTTATCGTCCTTGTAGGTTTCGCAGCCTCGTCGATCTTGCGCCAGTCGCTCACCGTGACGGCGCACCAGCTCTCGCGCCTGGGCCGGTGAAATGTCATGCACTTCGACGACGTGTTTGACCTCGGCGTCCTCACCTTCAGCGGTCGACTGCGGATCCTTTTTGACGCACGCGCCGCCGATCCGATGCGTGCCGTTGGTGCGCCGCCCCGCTGATCTTGTGTCTCACTTGAGGGGAGATCCGCGGGCGTTGTCAGCCAACCGTTGACGTCACCCCGGCCGAGTCGAAGGCTTTGCGGATCGCCATAATCCTTTCAGCGCGGAGAATGCGCCTCCCGCTCTCAAAGTCGCGGATCGTGGCTTCGCTGAGATTCTACTTCGCAGTCAGGCGGACCCGAGGCCACTCGAGCAGCGCGCGAGCAGCCCGGCAATAGGCCGGGGTGAACTCCCGCCGGTTGGCATCCTCGGCTTCTCCGGTTTCGTGTGGCTCCGTCATGGGAAGATGAACATTCAGCGACGCTAAAATGTTCCGAAACGCGGCAAAGGCTGAGCGGCTTTCCACGCAAGCCGCCCAGCAGCATATGCATCGCAATAATTCTCGCTTGATCGCTCGGCGCCGGGATACGCGCGCGTCGATCCGTCAATGACGGAATCCAAGGATTTCGCTCAACGCCGCGTCCTCCTATCAAATCATCGAGAAGGGAAGGATGCGGATGAAGCCGGATACATCGCAGTGGCGCGACCCACAGGCATATGCATTCATCAAAGGCGCAGCCGCCGATGAGATTGCCTGGGAGTTCCTGCGACGCAATCCGCAATATCAGCAGGACTTCGCAACCTCCCGCTCGGCTGAGGGGATGCGCGCATTACGAAAGCGCTGGGGTTTGCAATTTCGCAGCCCGGCCGGATCAGTCCGCGGTCGAGCAGCCCATCTATTGGGCGCCTCAGATTAACCCCGCGGTCGTCAACCTTGTCGAGGTTCCGTCCGAACTGCGAACGGGGAGCAGCGCCTCCGGCGTCCCCCTGGCCGCGGACCGGCGTGACGAGGTCGGCCTTCACATCCGATCTGGCGGCCCACAACTGGCGCTTCTTGGCGACGCCAAGCAAGGCGAATTGCTTGCCGCCATCATTCCGCTCGACGATATGGCGCACGACCGGCTGCAGGCCATCGAACGGTTCATCCGCTCCCATTCACAGGCAACACCTTCCCGACGCGCGGTTGACCGCGGCCCAGCGCCGGCGCCTTGGGCACATGCTGCGATGCCTCGATGGTCGGGAAGAGCAGGCATCCCATTTTGAAGTTGCAACCGCCTTGTTCGGTCGGCGACTGGTCAGCGCCGCCGACTGGCACGACTCGGCTTTTCGTTATCAGACGCATCGCTTAGTTCGCGACGGCCTGAAGATGGTCGAGCGCGGGTATCGCCAATTGCTTCGCGCGCGACGACGTCATTCCTGAAAGGGTTCCGACGCCTAGTTCACTTAACGCGTTTTCCGCGAGCCCACGGTTCCGATCCTGAATTGAATGGCGTCTTTGTGCCGCCTTCCGGCCGCTGAGGTCAGCTCTGCTGGTCACCTAGCGGACGGTACCAGGCCATGGCTCGTTCGTTGAAGCTCTGACCCGAAGCAGCGAGAGGCGATGATCGAACTCAGGCATCACGCCTTCGGGCAATAATCTCGACCGGCGCAATCTGGCCCGCTGAAATACTTTCGACCATGTTTCGGACCATCTGCGGCCGCCGCGCTCCCATAAGTGTCTGGATCCCCAGTACCGTCTGCCCTGTGGCCGCCTGGGCGCGCTGCCGCGCGAAATGGTCAAGCGCAACATCGCGCCGCTCGCGTTCCGACACCATCTCGAACCCTGCCGCGGAAAGCGCGTCGCGGTACTGCTCTGGCGTGGCGATCGCGTTGGTATCTGCCGTACTCGCCCATGGCAGCGGATAGGATAGCTCGCCGGCTCCGGTGCGCATGACGTCGAAGACACCGAAACGCGCACCCGCCCGCAGGACCCGCGCTGCCCCCGAAAATAGCGCCCCTTTGTCGGCAATGTTCATTCCGACGTGCAACATATATGCGGCAGTGAACGATCCATCTGCGAAGGGGAGCGCCAAAGCATCGCCTTGCTGCAATGAGACACCGTCCGCGAGATGCAGCCAGCCGGAGAGGACGTTGCCGGCTTCGACGTAGTCGCGAGTGAGGTCGATGCCGGTCACCTGGCAGCGGTAGCGCGCAGCGATCTGTCTGGCCGGGCCACCCAGGCCGCAGCCGATGTCGAGCACTCGATCCTCGGCGGTGAGCGCAAGTTGCCCAGCCAACTCTCCCGTGGCCGCGCGGCCGCCAATGTGAAACTCGTCTACCGGCGAGAGATCCTCGGCGGTGACCGTGCTTTCGGACTTCCCCATGGCGGCAAGACCATCGCGAATATATCCGATCAGAGTGCCTCGCGCGTAGTGTTCAGCAACCTGTGAACCCGTCGCCGTTTCCATGTCATCGCCCCTTTTTGATGCCGGCTTCGCGGATCATCTCAGCCGACCATCAACATTCCCGAACTTGCTCGGCCCCACTATCATACCAGTCGATCCGATGAAGCCAAATGCGCCGACACACCCAGTGCGGCTATTGCCCAGCGAACATACAGGTTGGAAGACGGTCGAGCGCGGCTACGCCAAATTGCTGCGCGCGCGACCGCGTCATTCGCGAAATCGTTCCGACGCCGCCTGGTCCACTTATCCCGTTGCCTGTAGGCGCGGGCATACGATTCTGAAGTGAACGGGAGCTTTGCGCCTTCATCTCGGCCGTTGAGACAAACTTTGCTTCTGCCCGGAAGCAGATATCGCAGGTGACATGCTGGAAGTCGTGTTACGCCTGGAAGCAGACGATGCGGAGTGGATCCCATCCGCATTGCTAGGGTCGGGCATCCAGCCAGTCTCAACGCCTGGTTCGACGCCGACCAACTATTGGGCGCCGGGCGTCCATTCGGGCAACGGCGCCAGGCTGCGGTTGAACTGCTTCCACCACATGGTCTCATCAATCTCGCAGCAGGCACGAAGCATGGCGTGCGCTTTCTCGAAAGCCTGGGTGGCGAGATCATCGAATGTCATCCGCGCATCATATGGCACCGATACCACCAACTCCTGACCGGTCTGTGTGCCGCCTTCGTCAACCTGAAGATAAAGCCAAACGACGAAATGCGCGCCTTGGCCGCTCGCGTCCGCATTGCCGATCTTAATGCGGTCGATGCCTGCTGCGGTGACTTTCATGCCGGGCCCCTTCATTCGAGTTCACAATGAAGCTCAGAAGTCCGCTGCGATCATGAAGGTTCCGTAACCGTTGTCGTTATGGTGAAGAGCTGGTTAGGCACCCCTCGACCTTTCTTATGAACTTCACAAAGGTCGTTGAAAATCAGGAATTGCTGAAAATCAGGCCGACTGATCGCATCTAGCAGGCTGTTGAAAAGGTCACTCGCCGGCGTGTCATGAGCGTGATTCATTGGCTCCGAAGAGATTCGGAGGGTGCTGGTGCGCGCGGCGGTGACAATCGGACGGGTGAGCTGTTTAGCTACGTCGACCTCGAGGCGCGAGTTCGACGCGATCATCCGCTGCGAGCGATCCGTGAGATCGTGAACGAGGCGCTGGCTGCGTTGGAGCGTGAGTTCGCAGTGCTGTATTCGCCGATCGGACGGCCCTCGATCTCGCCGGAGAAGCTGCGGCGTGCAATGCTCTTGCAGGCGTTCTACTCGATCCGCTCGGAGCGGCTGTTGATGGAGCGGCTGGAGTACGACCTTCTGTTCCGCTGGTTCGTCGGCATCGGCGTCGACGATGCAGCGTAGGATCATTCGGTGTTCTCCAAGAGCCGTGACCGGCTGCTGGCGGGAGACATCGCGGCGAAGTTCCTGGCGGCGGAGATGGCGCAGTCGAAGGTGAAGAAGCTGCTGTCGACGGATCACTTCTCGGTCGACGGCACGCTGATCGAAGCGTGGGCGTCGATGAAGAGCGTCAAGCCGAAGGACGGCCCGGGCGAGCCGCCCGCTGAAGGCGGCGGGCGCAACGCCGAAGCGGACTTCCACGGTCAGAAGCGCTCGAATGACACCCATGCCTCGACCACCGATCCCGAGGCCAGGCTCTACCGCAAGGGCAAAGGCAAGGAGACCAAGCTGTGCTTCATGGGGCATGGGCTGATGGAGAACCGTCACGGCCTGCTGGTCGACGCCTGCCTGACGCCGGCCGACGGACATGCCGAGCGGGTGGCGGCGCTGCACATGGTCGAGCCTCGTGCCGACCGGCCGCAGGCGATCACGCTCGGTAAAGACAAGGCCTATAACACGGAGGACTTCGTCAACGAACTGCGCTCGATGAATGTGACGTCCCATGTGGCGCAGAACACCAGCGGCCGCAGTTCTGCGATCGATGGCCGCACGACGCGACACGGCGGCTATGCCGTCAGCCAGCGCCTCAGGAAGCGTATCGAGGAGGCATTTGGCTGGATCAAGACGATCGGCGGGCAGAGAAAGACCAGGTTCCGCGGCGGTGATCGCGTCGGATGGGCCTTCACCTTCGCGGCGGCCGCCTACAATCTGGTGCGGTTGCCAAAGCTCATGGCGGAGACCGGTTGATGGCCAAGGTTCCCGCCTTCGCAAAGGCATTCGCCGGCCGCTGGCGTATCGTCGAGATGGACGCCTGGGACAACGACTTCCTCGATCTCGTCGAAGAGGCGCATCTGACGTTCAAAGGCGCTGCAGACGGTGAGGTTGCCTTCGGCGCATTGAAGGGCTTCCTCGATGTTCGCTACGGCGCGCACGACGGCTCCGCCTGCGCGGAATTCTCTTGGGAAGGGCATGACGAGAACGACCCGGCCTGCGGCCCTGGATGGGTCATGATCGGAACTGCAGGCCGCCTCGTCGGTCACTTCTACATCCACAACGCCGACTCAGGCTTCGTCTGGGAGCGCGCCTGACTTCTTCAACAGCCTGCTAGTGCCGGACCACGGTGGACACCGTTGGTCGGTTTTCCTTTGAGGAGAGTGATCGCGGCCATCGGATGCAAAAAGAATACGGGCGACGCTCGCCCGTATTCTCATAACTAGCGATGCTAGGGCCAGTGCATCTGCCTGGACTTTTCGCTCGCTGCCTTTCAGCTTTCCGAGGCAGCGTTACTCCCTCGCATGGGTCAAAACGCGAAATACGGGCCAATGAGCAATCGCTTCACGTAGTCTGCTGAAAAGCTTCCCTTCCATGCCCATGGCAGACCGAACTTGAATGGCAGCCCATCCGGCTTTCATGGTCCCGCCGACATGGCAATGGCAGACGACAGCGTGCAACTGCCAATCCGTAAGCTCGAAGAAGCGTTTCGCTTCGCCATAGGTATCATTCTTCAATCCTTGCGCGCGCAATATCGGATCAGCGAAAGCGACGCTGAGCGCGGAGTCCAGGGATCGCGCCTTGTCACGCACGTCCAGGGTCATGTATTCCGTCCCGGGGAAGGCAGCGAGGCACCGCTCGGGATTTCGCTCGAGCAGCATGGCCCAATGTTCCAAACGCTGCCCTCGCGTCATAGCCGGAAAGGATACTTCGACTTTCGCGACCTCATGTAGTTCTTCAAGTGTCTGATGTTTCATGGCCGTCTCCTGTTGGCGAGGCGCTCTGCCTGCAGAATGCACAGGTCGGAGTGGGCCTCACTCGTCCCTATGCAGGCGAACCAGCAGTGCGTCGGGAAGTTCCAAGGGCGAGAAAATTTGGCAGTGTGCATTGCTTCAATTTCCCGCTGTCTCTGCCTTGGACCATCCCGCGTAACGAGCTACTGCGATGCTTCGACCAGCCGTCGCAGAATGGGTAATCCTTCAGGTCCTTGTGAGGCGTGAGATCCAACTCCCCTGGCACGCGCCGAAGCTGTTCTTCATCAATCGCTTTCTCGTGCCCCTTGACGACGCTTTGGTAGTGCCGCCAGATCAGGCCAGCCCCTCTCGCCGCATCTCTTTCGATGCGCGACGCAATTTGGTGGGCGTGCAGATAATGAAGCCGCAACTCGTCCAAGAGAGCTTTTTGGCCTGCTGCCGGTTTCGTGGACACCGAGATAAGGTGTTTGACGGAACTGGAGAGTGGGAATGCAAAGAAGGAAGT
>NZ_JARTVT010000056.1:0-17837 GCF_029625685.1 Mesorhizobium sp. WSM4976 | reverse complement strand
CCGGTCCTCCCGGCTGGCAAGAAAACTGTCACCCATCTAATCGGTCCATTCTGTTACCTATCTATCCGGTTCGGACAGTGGGTTCCTCGCCCCCGCCAAAGGCGGGGGAGAGGTGGCCGCGAAGCGGACAGAGAGGGGGCCTTCGTAGGGCGCTCCCCTCTCCGTCTCGGCTTCGCCGAGCCACCTCTCCCCACTTCGTGGGGCGAGGAATCTCGAACTTGGGGGCGCCGCGTTCCTTCGCGCCCCCACGAGGGGGGAGACTAGCAGCTTCGGCGCCTCCGATCCCCACAAAGGGGGGAGGAAGAATCAGCGCCTCACCACCACATGCGGCGCAAATTTCTTCACCGCGTCGACCAGGTCCTGGCCGCGCACGTCGAGCGAGGAGATCTCCATGTGCACAGTGGTCTTGCCGAAGGGCATCAGGCCGAAGGCGTTGGCGGAGGAATATTTGATCGCGTCGGGAGGTTCCCCTGTGAGCTCGAAATTGAGCATCGCCGCGCCCTTGCCGCCGGCGGCGAGGCGCACGCTTTTCACCTTGCTCCACGGCACCAGCACGTCGCCGGCGCGGCTATCGCGGAAACCCTGGCTGTTCAGCACGACCTTGACCGAGGTGTCGAAGGCGCCGCGCGCGATGAAAGCGCCGAGCGCGAGACAAGCGGCGCCGAGTAGCGCGATCCACAGCACATGCCCGCCATCCGCGCTCGAAGCCAGACCCTGCAGCGCGCCGAAGCCGAAGATGCCGCCGATCAGGAACGGCCCGAGGGCGGGCAGGATCTTTCCCGACGGGCTGTTGCGGAGTTCGAGCGGCGCGGCCATGGCCTTCGCGCTCAGCGCTCCGCTTTCAGCAGCGTCCAGATCCAGCCGATGAAGGTCAGCACCAGGAACGCATAGCCGAGCGCCGGCAGCGGCGACGAGGTGGGCAAAAGCGGCGCGCCCCACAGGATCATCAGGACCGAAACAGTGAAGAGCACGGCGTCAATGTGCCCCGTGAGCCGCATCCAGAGCGCGAAAGTGGCCTGCGCGCTGACCATAACCAGCCCCGTCGCCCAAAGCGCAATGCCGCCGGCATAGGAAGGCACGCTCGCCTGCAACCCCGCCGCATTGCCGGCCAGAAGCAGGCTCTCGCCGGCGAGGAAAGTGAGGAAGCCGGCCGCGACCAGATTATTGCCGAGCCGCTGGTATTTCATGGTGAGCAGCGCCGCCGCGACGACGACGCCGACGCCGTCGATGGTCCACAGCGTCTCGCGCAGCGCGTCGCTGCCGACGAACGTGCCGGCATGCCCAACGCGCCGCCGACGGCGAGGCCGAACGCGGCGACGGTATCCGAGGTGGAGCGCATGTGATGTCTCCCCGAGCCGGAGGGGAGGATACAACGAGGTGGGGATAGGTCAAAGGGTTTAGGATCGCCCTGTTACGTCTTCCCCCGATAGCGCAATATTCCTTCTACGCCATCGGTAACGCACGACCCTGTCAATCTATGCCCGCGAATAGCTTTCCGATATCTCGATTTCTTTTATCTTGTTGTCTCGCTCGGCCTTCGTGAATGCTGCATCATCGCGAAAGAGCTCTTTGGCTTCTTTATATCGCCCTGTTGCCTCCAGATACTCGGCGAGCACCTCAACATAGCCTCTATAATTGGCCCGTCGTTCCGATGTCGAATGAGAGTCAATTATCTCCTTTAACTTACTTATCTTCTTCCACGCCTCGCCCTTGTTTCCATCTTTAAGCAATATTCGAGCCCGCAATCTATGCACATCGAAGATCCGCGGGGTTTTCCTGACTGCCACGTCGATAAGACGAAGCGCCTCCCTGTTATCCCCCCACAAGTGTTCAAATTCCGCCCTTCTTGTCGTATAGAATGATCTTCCGCCTTCGTCGCCGACCTTCTCCAACGATTGGAATAGTCCTTCTATTTCAGTTGAGTGTTTTACACTGCGCCCATGCCTTCTAATCAAAACAGAAATTAGTATGTCAAGGACGTACGCATTGTCAGGAGCCTGCTGCTGCGCCTCTCTCGCAAAAGCTTCGGCATCATCCAAATTGCCGCGAGCTGCACAAACCGACGCTAATTCCCGCGCCGCAGAGAAATTATCGGTAGAAAACGCAAGAGCTTCCCGAAGATGGTCCTCCGCCTGAGGCAGGTTCCCTTTCAGCCTTTCGTTAAAGCCTAGCAAAAATTCTATGTTGCTCCTTGTCCAACTCGCGCCAGAGTCGGCTTTTAATATAGCTATCCCCTCCGCAAATGCCGCGTCATCCCCAAGTCGCGCCGCACTGGGGCAAAGATATCGACAGGCCGCAACCTTGCCGTTGCGCGACAGCCTCCCCTTTCCTTCTAAGCCGATGCGCGCCAATCTGATGCTCTCTTGAAAATCCTGACGATCGTAGCTTCGGCGCGCCAACCAGACATAGTGCGATGGTAGAACCAGGGCCTGAGCGAAGGCGCTGACGCCTGCGGCGGTTTCGATTTCAGCTAATACAGCCGCATCCACAAGCTGTACCGCTGCAGTACCCTCTTCGATCCTTACCGTCAGGGTTTTAGCTATAGTCCCAAGTATCTCAGCTCGAGCGGCTTTGGAGAGAGTGAAGCGCCTGTCCCGCTCCACAGCCACTCGAAGGGCAGGAGATATTTTGTATAGGTCAATCGAAAACTCGACGACATGGTCATAAATTAACTTCTCTAGAGCCATTCCCAATGCTTCAGGTACCATATGCAACGACGCGGCGAGGGCTTCAAAGTCAGCCTGGGGTATAAGATTCAAAGCCGAAACAACAGCTATTTCGTCATCACTTAGCTTAAGTCTTTTCACATATTCCGATGACTTACGATGCTTCCACTCGACAAATTGGTTGACAGTGCTTAGAAACACTGAGATAGATTTTTCTTTTATCTCACCTACCATACGATAGTAGTTATATGGGTGCCCCTCACCCAGTTCAGTTAAGCTCTCCACTTCAGCATCTGTAGCGTAAAGATCTTGTGCTTTAAGCAAACTTTTGACTAATCTTCTGGCTGTCTCGTGTGAAAGCGATTTAACTCCACAGTATCCGATATCGTCAGCCTCTCGCCGCAGCTTCCGAGGCACCATCCGAGGAGCAACAATTGTGAGCGGCGGGTGAGGTTTTGGAATAAGATAGTTTATAATTCGATCTATTACAGGCTCTAGAGATCCGTCGTCAGCCAAAATCCCCCCAAGGTCGATAAACACCATTGATTCTCTGACTGCTAGCAGTGAGTTTATGATCTCAGCTATTTGCCTACATTTCTCGTCCTCGTTTGCTATCCGGAATCCGGCTTCTATCGCTCGAATCTCTTTGCCAGTCGATGTCGGTCTTATCTAGATATTAGCTTGCGATGAATTTCCTCGGAGCCGTCGTAGGCGTCGATTTCTATCTCCGGAAAGACCTGTTCACTTGAGGGTACTGATCCGAAAAGACCTTTTTAGCGAGCGATCGTCGACCTGCTCCAGGGTTTCCGGAAAGAAAGAAAGTCCTTGTCGCTGGCCGTTGGAGATCAAATATTTGATCTTGCAGCTCTTTCAACTCGGACTCGCGGTTGATGAAGGGATGGGTATACTCTCTCTCACTGCTACCAGCCGAAATAAGAACGCTAGTTATTAGTCGGGCAGAACTAGAGCTATCACCCGCCTTTCGAACAAAATTATGAAACCTGAGCGTCTCTGACACTCTTGAAAATGAAATGTCGTCTAGACATATCACAAGTATCCGTTCAATTATGCCTTGCGCGTATAGCTCCCTGGCGAGAAATATCTCAAAATTTACATAGTTGGACGCTAAGGAATTTTCTGACAAAAAAAAGAACAAATAGCGTAGACCTTTTCAAGGCATCGACTATTGCTTGAGCATTTAATATTCCACGATCGAAAGTTTCGCTGTCTAGTTCATATGTCCCCGGCTTGAGGAACGATGCAACCTCTTCGACATATCCTTTGTCAGTCGAAGAGTGTGACAGAAATGCTTTCAAGTGCCCCTCCATTGACGCTCATACCCGAGCTCCGGTAGCGGACACCAGCGAATTGAAAAATGCAAGTTCCAAGCTGAGGAAGGAGCCTCTTCGCCTCCCTCAATCGCCCATCTTCAGCGCCTGGATAAACGCCTCCTGCGGGATGTCCACCTTGCCGAACTGGCGCATCCGCTTCTTGCCCTCTTTCTGCTTGTCGAGCAGCTTGCGCTTGCGGGTCACGTCGCCGCCATAGCATTTGGCGGTGACGTCCTTGCGCAGGGCCGAGACGGTCTCGCGGGCGATGATGCGGCCGCCGATCGCCGCCTGGATCGGGATCTTGAACAGGTGCTGCGGGATCAGCTCCTTCAGCTTCTCGCACATCTGCCGGCCACGCTTTTCGGCCGCCGAGCGGTGCACCAGCATGGATAAAGCGTCGACCGGCTCGTCATTGACCAGGATCGACATCTTGACCAGGTCGCCCTCGCGATAGTCGGTCAGGTGATAGTCGAAGGAGGCGTAGCCCTTGGAGATCGACTTCAGCCGGTCGTAGAAATCGAACACCACCTCGTTGAGCGGCAGGTCGTAGGTCAGCATGGCGCGTTTGCCGACATAGGAGAGGTCGGCCTGGATGCCGCGCCTGTCCTGGCAGAGTTTCAGGATGCCGCCGAGATAGTCGTCGGGGGTGAGGATCGTGGCGCGGATCCACGGCTCCTCGATCGAGGCGATCTTGACCACGTCGGGCATGTCGGCCGGGTTGTGCAGCTCCTTCACCGTGCCGTCGATAAGGTTCATGCGGTAGACGACGGAAGGCGCCGTGGCGATGAGGTCGAGGTTGAACTCGCGCTCCAGCCGCTCCTGGATGATCTCCAGGTGCAACAGACCGAGGAAGCCGCAGCGGAAGCCGAAGCCGAGCGCGGCGGAGGTCTCCATCTCGTAGGAGAAGCTGGCGTCGTTGAGGCGCAGCTTGCCGACGGCGGCGCGCAGATCCTCGAAATCGGCGGCGTCGACCGGGAACAGGCCGCAGAACACCACCGGCTGCGCCGGCTTGAAGCCCGGCAGCGCCTTTTGCGTCGGGCGGCGGTCCTCGGTGATGGTGTCGCCGACGCGGGTGTCGGCCACTTCCTTGATCGAGCCGGTGAAGAAACCGAACTCGCCCGGGCCGAGCTCGTCGACATTGACGCGGGCCGGCTTGAACACGCCGGTACGCTCCACGAGATACTTCGCGCCGGTGCCCATCATGCGGATGGTCTGGCCCTTCTTCATGACGCCGTCGATGATGCGCACCAGAACGATGACGCCGAGATAGGCGTCGTACCAGGAATCGACCAGCATGGCCTTCAAGGGCGCGTTGATGTCGCCCTCGCGCGGCGGCGGCAGCTGGTGGACAATCGCCTCCAGCACGTCCGGCACGCCCTGGCCGGTCTTGGCCGAGATCAGCACCGCGTTGGAGGCGTCGAGGCCGATCACCTCCTCCACCTGCTCGCGGATGCGCTCGGGCTCGGCCGCCGGCAGGTCGACCTTGTTCAGCACCACGACGATCTCGTGGTTATTGTCGATGGCCTGGTAGACATTGGCCAGCGTCTGCGCCTCGACGCCCTGGCTGGCGTCGACGACCAGCAGCGAACCCTCGCAGGCGGCCAGCGACCGCGACACCTCATAGGCGAAGTCGACATGGCCGGGCGTGTCGATGAGGTTCAGCACATAATCCTCGCCGTTCCTGGCGCGGTAGTTGAGCCTGACGGTCTGGGCCTTGATGGTGATGCCGCGCTCGCGCTCGATATCCATCGAGTCCAGCACCTGCTCCTTCATGTCGCGCTCCTCCAGCGCGCCGGTGAGCTGGATCAGCCGGTCGGCAAGCGTGGATTTGCCATGGTCGATATGGGCGACGATGGAGAAATTGCGGATGTGGTCGAGGGGCGTCGTCATGCGGCGCGCTTTAGCAGGGGCGGGGTTGAGGGGCAAGCGGCGGGGGTTAGCTGTATCCCACTCACAAAGCATTCAAATGCGCTTAAACATTCATCCACCGCTTTAGGGCATGCTCCGCGCGCGGATGGTAACCGGCTCGATGACGTGACGATGAAGGCCCAAAGAATGCCCAGTTCAGTTCGAAAGTTCAGCCCGGCCGGGGTGGCCGGAGCGGCGAGGCGCTTCCTTGCCAGCCGCGATGGCTCGATGATGCCGATGATGGTGCTGCTGACGATCCCGCTGGTGACGGCAGTCGGCTTTTCGGTCGACTATACCTCGGCGGTGACGACCCGCAGCGACATGCAGAACGCGCTCGACGCCGCGATCATCTCGATCACCACGCTGCCCACCACCACATCGCTGGGAGACCGGCAGACTGCGCTGCAGCAGGCCTATGTGGCCAATAGCGGGCAAGGCACGGCGACGCTCACCAGCGTCAACGTCGCCGCTGACGGCTCGGCGACCTTCGCCGCCACGGCCAGCTATCCGATGCCGACCAATTTCATGCAGATCGCCCGCATCAACACGGTGCAGGTCGGCGTCGCCTCCGCGGTGCGCAAGACGCCGGCGCTGGTGCAGTCCACCTTCAAGGTGACGAAGGTTTCGGGCTACTGGGCAAAGACCATGACCCTCTACGGCACCAAGTTCGGCGACACGGTGGCCAGGCCGCTGATGACGATCAGCTATAGCTATAACGGCTATGGGGATCCGAAGGGCTACGGCACGACCACGGTGAGCACCATCAACGGGTCCACCAGCACGGTGGTGCAAAAGCAGGTGTGCACGACCGGCACACTGAAGTCCCTCCAGAAAAACCTGCCCGCCGGATCAGTGATCCAGACCGATCAATACGGTACCAACTATTCTTGCGCCGACACCTTCTATCCCGCCAATGGCGCCGGCGCGGTGATCGACGTCAGCCAGATGGACAAGCTTTACCTGGAGATGAAGGTGCCTTCGGGCAATCCGACGACGCTGCGGTCGGACGATCCCGCCACCTCGAACCGCCTCTATATCGGCGCCAGCACCACCAACATGCCGGAGGTTGCGACCGGCCAGACCGTCAACATCTTCACCGCCGTGCCCTGCGGCCAGCCCGGATACCAGGCCTGGGAAGACGGCGGCAACCCGGTGCCTGCCGATGTCAGCAACGCCGACTTCTTCTACACCACCACCGGCAAATGCGACTACAACCAGCGCCCGTCGGAAACGGTGCTGACGCAGTAGGGCGCGGCTACCTCCTTGTTTTTACGCAATTCCGGACGGAAAACCGCTCACACTTTTCCTGGAATTGCTCTAGGCGTTCCCGATCAGCACGCCTGCCCCGAACACCAACGCGCCACCCAGCACCACCTGGAAGGCGGCGCGCCAGAACGGCGTCTGCATGTAGCGGTTCTGGATGAAGGCGATCGCCCAGAGCTCGAAGAATACCACCACCGCGGCGACGATCGTTGCCGTCCAGAAATAGGGGATAAGGTAAGGCAGCGCGTGGCCGAGCCCGCCCAGCGTCGTCATGATGCCGACGGTCAAGCCCCGCTTGAGCGGCGAACCGCGCCCCGAAAGCTTGCCGTCGTCGGAGGCCACTTCGGTGAAGCCCATCGAGATGCCGGCGCCGATCGAGGCGGCGAGGCCGACGAGGAAGGTCTGGAACGTGGCATGCGTGGCGAAGGCGGCGGCGAAGATCGGCGCCAGCGTCGACACCGAGCCGTCCATCAGCCCGGCCAGCCCGGGCTGCACATAAGTGAGGATGAACTGGCGCTGCTCCACATTCGCCTCCTCCTCCTTGACCTCTCCCGGCAGGTGCTTCTGCTCCAGTTCATGCGCGGAATTCTCGTGGCCGAGTTCGGCCGCAGCCAGCCAGTCCAGCAGCTTGCGGGTCGAGGCGTCGGTGGTGCGCTTGGCCGCCTCGACATAGAAGCGGTAGGCCTGCCGCTCCATTTCCTCGGCCTGCCGGCGCACATGCTCGATGCCGAGCGGCCGCACCAGCCAGTCGGGCTTGCGCTCGTAAAAGCCCCTGACATGCTCGCGCCGGATCAGGGGAATGCGCTCACCGAAACGCTTGCGGTGCAGCTCGATGAGGGAATCGCGATGGCCGTCCTCTTCCTCGGCCATGGCCTCGAACACCTTGGCCGACTGCGGAAAATCCTGCGCCAGGCCATCGGCATAGGCGCGATAGATGCGCCCGTCATCCTCCTCGGAGGAGATCGCCAGCGCCAGGATCTCCTGTTCCGACAAGGAATCGAACGAACGGCGGCCGAAGCCGAAGACACGAGAAAGCATGATGGGATCACTCTAGTTTAGAATGGTTCTAAACTAGGATCTTGGCTCGCGGCCGTCAATTGCGCACGGCACAAGCGACGCGCCAGAAAGCGTGATCGGCGCGGCGCTGTCCAACTCTTCATTATTACCGAATGTTTGCCTATATTGCCGATAACAGCTGAAATCGAAGGAGACCGACGGAATGACGGAGAAGAAGACGCCGCACGCATTCGACGCCAAGCCGGTGCTCGATCTTATCGCCGGCATCGAGGCCGACCTGCAGCGCCTGAGGGGCCTCGTCCTAGAACAGCTCGAGAAGTTCGACCCGGCCAACCCGCACAACAAGACGCCGGACGGCAAGCTGACCGAGGAGGGTGCTGAGTGCTGCTACCGCATGTTCGACGAGGGCAAGTCGCGCTACACGGTTTCCCAGCAGATGAAGATATCCTTCGCCGCCGCCACCCACCGCTTCAACACCTGGCGCAAGCTCGGCGGCAAGAAGCGGACGCCCACGCTGCTGGGGTGAGCGGGCGCCGGCAGGGGATCGGAAGAGGTCCTCACAGGCAAAATCGCTAGCATGGTGCTTTGAGGCGAATGGCGCCGGCGCGGAAACTGCCAATCTCCCCATTGCGTGGGGAGATCAGCAGTCCCGCCGCCGTCGTCATCATCGCCAACTTGTCCCCATCACATTTTTTCGTTGGCGCGCGCCGGCCTTTTCCGTGCACCATGGGCGATCCCGTTCTTTCGCAAGGCCTGCACCATGACCACCCTGCCCGGCATCCTGGACATCCGCGCCGCCGCCGAGCGGCTTTCCGGCCTGATCGTCGAAACGCCGCTGATCGAATCACCGGAGCTCAACAGGCGCCATGGCGGCCGCATCCTGTTCAAGCCCGAGACGCTGCAGCGCACCGGCTCCTTCAAGATCCGCGGCGCCTATAACAAATTGTCGACGCTGAGCGAGGAAGAGCGCGGGCGGGGCGTCGTCGCCTTCTCGTCCGGCAACCATGCGCAGGGCGTGGCGGCCTCGGCCGCCATGTTCGGCGTCAGGGCGGTGATCGCGATGCCGGCCGACGCGCCGGCGATGAAAATCGGCAATGTCCGCAGGATGGGCGCCGAGGTGGTGACGTTCGACCGTTTCAAGGAGGATCGCATGACGGTCGTTCGCCCCTATATCGAACAAGGCATGGCGTTGGTGCCGCCATTCGACGATCCGGCCATCATCGCCGGCCAGGGCACGATCGGGCTGGAGTTGATGCGGCAGGCGAAGGTGCTCGGCGTGGCGCTCGATGCCGTCATCATCCCTTGCGGCGGCGGCGGCCTGTCGAGCGGCATTTCCGTCGCGGTGAAGGACGCCTCGCCCAGCACGCAAGTCTGGGCGGTCGAGCCGGAGCATTTCGACGACACGCGCCGCTCGCTGGCCAAGGGCGAAAGGGTCGCGAACGAACCTGGCTACAGCTCGATCTGCGACGCGCTGCTCACCGCCGAGCCCGGCGCCATCACCTTCGAGATCAACCGCAAAAATCTCGCCGGCGCCATCGCCGTCTCCGACGAGGCCGCTGCCCAGGCGATGCGCGACGCCATGGCCTATCTCAAGCTTGTGGTCGAGCCCGGCGGCTGCGTGGCGTTTGCCGCGCTGTCATCCGGCGAGATCGACCTCGCCGGCAAAACTGTTGCAGTCGTTCTCTCCGGCGGCAATGTCGATTTCAGCACCTATGCCGGGATCATGGCCGCGGCGTAGAGGTGGGCGATTGGCCTCGGGGGGTGACGCCTGCCCCGGAGGCGAACGCCTTTCCGATCGGCTGACCGGGTCTCATGCTCATGCTTCGCTCGGGAGGAACGCCGGATTGTGGAGTATCTCCCAGAGATGACCGTCGGGATCCTGAAAATAGCCAGCATAGCCGCCCCAGAAAGTCTTGCGCGCAGGCATCGTGATGTGCGCTCCCGCGGTCTCGGCCCGCGCCATCACTTGATCGACCTCGGCTTCGCTGGACACATTGTGGCCAATACTGAATTCTGTGGGGCTGCGTGGTGTAGGATCGATGCCCGCATCGAGTCCGAGGTCGCTGCGTGGAAACAGGCTAAGCACCATGCCGCCCTCGAGATGGAAGATGGCGATCGCACCGTGCTCAAACTCTTGCCCGACGATGCCCTCCGTGAGCAATCCAAGGCCGTCGCGGTAAAACTTCAGAGACCGCTCAAGATCGTCTACGCCGAGCGTCAATATTCCAAATCGCGCTCTCATCGCACTTCTCCCTTATAGTGGTCGGTTGACCTTACGACTCGGTCACGGCCCGTATATCGGTGAAGATATCGAAAGCGACCATGCGACGATTGAACAAATCGGCCAAGTTCCGGCCAACCGCCGGACGCGGACAAGCGCTGGAGCCGCGATCCCGACTCACAAGCATGACCGGGATCTAATCCAGCGTACGCCTGAACCGCACCAGGGCCACGCCGGCGAACAGCGCCACGAACACCGCCAGCCAGCCGATTTCCGTCGCAACCGCCGGCAGCTCGGCGCCCTTCAGCATGACCGCGCGGGTGATGCGCAGGAAGTGCGTCAGCGGAAAGATCTCGCCAAAGGTCTGCGCCCAGCCCGGCATGCCGCGATAGGGGAACATGAAGCCGGAGAGCAGCAGCGACGGCAGGAAAAAGAAGAAGGTCAGCTGCATGGCCTGCATCTGCGAGCGGGCCATGGTCGAGATCGTATAGCCGAGCAGAACCAGCGAAAGCACGAAGACCAGCACCGAGGAGAGCAGCAGCGTCAGGCTGCCGACGAAGGGGATGCCGAACAGGAGCTTCGCCGCCACCAGCACCACCACCACCTGCACGGCGCCGACCACGAGGTAAGGCAGCACCTTGCCCAGCATGATCTCCAGCGGGCTCGAGGGCATGGCTAAAAGGTTTTCCATCGTGCCGCGCTCGGTTTCCCGGGTCAGCGCCATGGCCGTCATCATCACCATGGTCATCTGCAGGATGACGCCGAGCAGGCCGGGCACGATGTTGTATTGCGAGACGCCTTCCGGATTGTAGCGCCGGTGCACGACGACATCGAGCTGGCCGCGCGCCGCTTCCCTGGCCGCGTCCTGGGTGCCCTGTGCTCGCAGCAGCGCCTGGCCGGCAACGGTGCTGAGCGTGGAGATGGCGCCGCTGGCGACGGACGGGTCGGTGGCGTCGGCCTCGATCAGGATCTGTGGATTGTCGCCGCGCTCGACGCGGCGCGCGAAATCGGCGGGAATGGTGACGACGAAGGAGACGTCGCCGCGCGCCATCAGGAACTCGGCTTCCGCCGCGCTTTGCGCGACATAGTCGAAGCGGTAATAGCCGGTGGTCTGCAGCGCCGAGACCATCGCCCGCGTGTAGGGATCGCTGCTGGTCGCCACCAGCGCCGCCGGCAAGCTCTTCGGGTCGTTGTTGATCGCAAAGCCGAACAGCACGAGCTGCATCAGCGGCACGCCCAGCATCATGGCGAAGGTGATGCGGTCGCGCCGCATCTGGATGAACTCCTTGATGAGCAGCGCGCCCAGCCTGGCGAAGGAGAAGACCGCGTTCATGCCATATTGTCCTTCGAGCCGGACATGAACTGGATGAACACATCCTCGAGGCTGGTCTCGCCCGGCGTCACCGTCACGTCCTTGTGCTCGTTCTCGACGTCGGCAAGCGCCTTTTCCAGCGCCGCCTTGTCGGAACCGACGACATGCAGCGTCGCGCCGAACGGCGCCACCTGGTCGACGCCCGGCCGGCCCTGCAAGGCCGCGGCCACCTGGTCGAGCCGCGGCCCATGCAGCACGAACGTCGTCAGCCCGGCATTCCTCACCACCTCGTCGACCGTGCCGGTGGCAAGCATCTTGCCGTAGGAGATGTAGCTGATGCGGTGGCAGCGCTCGGCCTCGTCCATGTAATGGGTGGACACAAGCACCGTCAGGCCGCCGCCGGCGAGGCGATGGATCTCGTCCCAGAACTCGCGCCTCGCCTTCGGGTCGACGCCGGCGGTGGGCTCATCGAGCAGAAGCAGCTTCGGCTTGTGCATGATGCAGGCCGCCAGCGCCAGCCGCTGCTTCCAGCCGCCGGAAAGCGTTCCGGCCAACTGGTTGCGGCGGCTCGCCAGGCCGAGTTCTTCCAGCGTCCTCGCCACATATTGCTCGACCGGTTTCAGCCGGTAGAGCCGCGCCACGAATTCGAGGTTCTCGCCGATCGTCAGATCCTCGTAGAACGAGAATTTCTGCGTCATGTAGCCGACCTCGCGCTTGATCTTGAGCGCGTCGGTGCGGATGTCGAATCCCAGCACCGTGCCATCGCCCTCGTCCGGCGTGAGCAGCCCGCACATGATGCGGATGGTCGTCGTCTTGCCCGAGCCGTTCGGCCCGAGGAAGCCGACGATCTCGCCTTCGGCGACTGTCATCGTCACATGGTCGACGACCGTCTTGTCACCGAAACGCTTGACCAGGCCGCGGACGTCGATGGCGTTCATTGCCCGATATCCGCAAGATCGACATCGACGATCTGGCCCGGCTGCAACGGCCCGGCATCGCCTTCCGGCCGCGCCTCGACGAGATAGACCAGCTTCTGCCGGTTCTCGAGCGAGTAGATCACCGGGGGGGTGAATTCGGGATCGGGCGAGACATAGCTGACGCGCGCCTTCAGCCCCGCCCCGCAGCCATCGCAGTGGACATTGAGCCCGGTTCCGACCTTGACAGACGAGAACGCGCTTTCGGGGACATAGACGCTGAGCTTCACGGCGCCGTCCGGCAGCATCGATATCACCGGCGCGGTCGGCCCGGCCGTGTCGCCGGGATTGCGGATGACGTCGTTGACGCGGCCGGGCGAGGGCGCCGTCAGCACCCGCTTCGACAGCCGCCACTGCGCCTGTCGCAGGGTGGACTGCGCCTGCTTGACCTGGTTGTCGGCGGCCTTGATGGTTTCGGGCCGCGCCGGCAGGTTGCCGACGGCGAGATTGGCTTCCGCCTGGCCGACCTGGGCATTGGCGGTTTCCAGCGAGGCCGAGGCGGTGTTGTAATCGGCCTGTGTGCCGGTGCCGCGCTTATAGAGGTCGCTGGCGCGGTCATATTTGCGCTTGGCGTCGGCGGCCTGGGCTTTCGCCATGTCGACCTCGGCCTTGAGCACGGCGATCTCTTCTGGACGCTTGCCGACCTGCAGGTCGGCAAGCTGCGCCTGCGCCTGCGCCAGCGCGGCCTCGGCCTGCCCCACCTCGATCCTGGCATCGGCATCTTCAAGCGTCGCCACCGCCGCGCCGGTCTCGACGCGGTCACCGCGCCTCACCGTCACCGTCGCCACCTGCGCCACTTCGATCGGCGCCATCAGCACATATTCGCCCTCGACATAGCCGACGGCCAGAGGGGCTGCCGGCGCGCAGGCGCCGAACAGCTGGGCCGCGAGCGGCAGCGAACAGAGAAAGCTCATGATTTGCCCTTCTTGCCGGCGGCTGGCCTGCGTGCCGCCAGCATTGCCCTGAGGTTGTCGGTTGTGGCCGCCACCACCTTGGCGGCCTCTTCCTCGCCGATCTCACGCCAGCCCATCCGGCGCATCACCGCTTCGCGACCGATGCGGAAATAGATGACCTGGCCGATCACGGTGAAAACGGTGAGCCGGGTTGCCTCACTCTCGGCCGGCTCGCCGGTTGCCTGCTCCCAGATCTGGCACAGCCGCCGGTGCGTCGGCTCGAAGACGCCGCCATAGATGCGATCGAGCGCGGCCGTCGGGTGCGAAAGCTCGCGAAGTACGAATTGTACGATCTCGCCGGCCTGCGGACTGACGACAACGAAGCCCACCATCCGCTCCAGCGCGGCGAAGAGCTGTGCTCTCGCGGCTTCCGGGTTTGCCGGCGCGGTGGCTTGGGCCCCGCCCAGCACCTGGCCGGCGATGCCCTGGATGGTTTCGACGATGAAGTCGGCGGCGGCGGCGCGCAGGCCTTCCTTGCTGCCGAAATGATAGGCGATCGAGCCGATATTGGCCTTGGCTTCCGCCGCGATCTGGCGCGTGGACGTGCCGTCGAAACCCTGCCGCCCGAACAGCTTGAGCGCCGCGTGCACCAGCGCCGCGCGTGTTTGATCGGCGGTGGTGGCCTCGCGCTGCTGCCTTTTTGCACTTGATCGCTTTTCCATGGCCCGTATTTAATCAATCGATTGATTAAAGTCAATTTTGACCTCCGAGCCGGCTTGCCTTCCCGACCCCTACAGGCTTTAGTGCGCGGCCATGGGCAAGGAAGTCGAGCGTAAGTTCCTGGTCTCCAGCTCCGCCTGGCGCGACGAGGTCGAGGCGGAGATCCGCATTCGCCAGTTCTATGTCGCCGCCCAGCCGGGCCGCACCGTGCGCGTGCGCATCAGCGACGGGCGCTCCGCCAAGCTGACGCTGAAGTTCGGCGTCAGGGCGCGCGAGCGCGACGAATTCGAATATTCGATCCCGCTTGCCGAGGCCGAGGAATTGATGGCCTTTGCCATCGGACGTGTCATCGAGAAGACACGCCACCATGTTAGACACCGCGGCTATCTCTATGAAGTCGACGTTTTCGACGGCAAGCTCGCGGGGTTGGTGATCGCGGAACTGGAGACGCCGGAGGACGTATCGGACGAAATGCTGCCCGACTGGCTCGGTCGCGAGGTCACCGGCGAGTCGAGATTCTACAACGCGTCGCTGGCTCTCGGGGGGATACCGGAGATCGCCGCATGAGCTTCCGCATCGATCCGCGCTTGCCGCTGACCGGCGAGGTCAGGCGCATATTGGCCGACGAGATCGGCAAGGCCATCGGCCATCTCGAGACAGCGCGCGAGAAACCGGAGCAGGGGCTGCATAAATGCCGCAAACGGCTGAAAGGCGTGCGCGCCTTGCTGCGCCTGGTTCGTTCCGGAGATGAACCGTTCTGCGAGACCGAGAACGAATGCTACAAGCAGGTGTCGGCGCTGCTGGCCGGCCCTCGCGAGGCGACCGCTTTGATCGAGACCGTCGATCGTCTCGCCGATGCCTCTCCGGAACAATCCGCCCGCGCCGGCCTGGACCCCGTGCGCGACCGGCTGGTACTGCGCCAGCATGAGGTCCATGCAGGCCCCGGCCTCGACGCCGCCATCAATGCGGCGATAGCCGCCTGCCGCGAGGGCTTGGAGCGCATCGACAGGCTTTCGCTTCCCGATCAGCCGGAACAGGCCGCCGACATATTGGCCGACGGCGCCCGCGCCACCTTGCGGCGTGCGAAGAAGGCGCTGGACAAGGCGGCGTCCCGGGGCAAGGACACTGACTTTCACGACCTGCGCAAGGCGGCCAAGACGCATTCCATGCATCTGTCCCTGCTCGGCCGCCTGTGGCCAACGCCGATCAAGGCGCGCCGCAAGGCGGTCGATAAGCTCGGCGAGCAGCTTGGCGAATTGCATGACATCTTCGTCATGCGCGCGCTGCAAGACGCCGAGGGCGAGCCGCTCGGCCCCGCCGATGAGACCAAGCTTCTGCGCAAGCTCTTGAAGCGCTCCGAAAAGAGCCTGACCAAGGCCTGCCTTGCCGACGCCGCCGAGCTTTTCGGCGACAGCCCGAAACGCTCGGCCAAAAGATTGGCTCGCAAGGCGCGCGACGACCTCGCCGCCCCGCAGGAAGAAGCGAAAGCGGCGTGACGCCGCCTTTAACTTCTCCCCTTGTGGGCCTTGTGGGAGAAGGGGAAAGCACTACGCCGGCAGCGCCCGTTTCTCCTTCGCCGCCTTTGCTCCGGCATCCCGCGGGTGCGGGCCGATCGGCATGATCGCGGGAAAGGGCGTCGCGCCGAAGGCGAAGGTCCATTTGTAACCGGTGAGCTGGTCCTCCGGCGTGGTGTGCTGATCGTGATGGGCGAGCAGCCGGGCGCGATCGGCGAGCTCGTCGGCCTCGCGCCGCAGCATCTCGGCGGTTTGCGGCCGCATGCGCCGGGAAAAGCTGATGAAGGTCGCGGCCTGTTCCATATGGCCGATTGCCCAGCCGACAAAATTCTTGTTGGTCATTTCGAAATGCGGCTTCAGCGGCCCTTCGAAATCCCACTGGATCGGTGTGTCGACGAGCAGCCTTGCCGACAGGCCACGCCCCAGCGCCACCAGGCCTAGCTCCTCGAGGTCGCGCAGATAGAGGAACATCGAGGCTTCACTCAGGCCTTGCGAGCGCATGATGCCTTGGGGCGTGAATTTCTCCGACAGCATGATGAAGACAAAAAGCATAGCCGGCCGCGCCGCCAGCCGGCGCTCGATCTCCGGTGAAACACGATTGGCCGGGCCCGGCCCCCTGTTCATCGCGCCGAGCACGTTCTCCAACTCGACGTCCGCCGCGGCGCAGATCTCCATGAGCCGGTCGAGCTTGCAATTCCGCTCATGGAAGATGCGCTTCACCGTCGGCTCGGAAATGCCCATGCGCTGGGCCAACGTGCGATAGGTCAGGCCCTTGGCCTTCAACGTCCGTTTCAGCGCCTCGAAGATCGGACCATTCATGGAATGCACCTCGTTCGCGCGATTTCGTATCGATAAGCGATACTAGCGTCGATCCGACTTCCCGAAAAGTATCGAAAAATCTAGCTCTCTCCCCTGTCACCACAGGAGAGCACCATGAAGACCCTCATCGCTTCGACCGTCATCGCCATCGCCGGCATCGCGGGGGCTCCGGTTGTGCAGGCCGGCGAGCTCTGGCGCGCCACCGGCTTCGAACAGCCGGAATCCGCGCTTGTCGATACCGCCCACAACCGCATCGTCGTCTCCAACATCGTCGGCGATCCCGGCGCGGCGGACGGTAATGGCTATTTGTCGCTTCTGTCGATGGACGGCAAGGTCATCGCCCGCCACTGGGTGGACGGCATGGACGCCCCCAAGGGCATGGCGATCGCCGGCGGCAGGCTCTACGCCGCCGACATCACCAAGGTCCGCGTCGTCGATCTCTCCAGCGGCAGGCTGGTCGAGACCATCGACGTGCCGGGTTCTGTGTTCCTCAACGATATGACGCAGGACGATGCGGGCAAGGTCTATGTCAGCGATATGCTGGCCGACACGATCTACCGCATCGACGACGACAGGCCGGAGCTGTTCGTCAAGGACCCGCTGCTTGCCTCGCCCAATGGCGTATTCGCCGATGGCGACAGGCTGATCGTCGCCTCGTGGGGCAAGGGCATCAACAAGGCCGATTTCAGCACCGCCGAGCCCGGCGGCCTGCTGTCGGTCGACCTCGCCACGAAGAGGATCACGCCGCTGCCCGGCGCTCAAAACTTCGCCGATCTCGACGGCGTCATCGCCGTCGGCGGCACCATCTACGCCACCGCCTACATGACCGGCACTCTCTACAGCTACAGGCCCGACGGCAAGCCGACGGCCATGGCGCAGTTCAAGCCGGGCAGCGCCGATATCGGCACGGACGGTGAAAAGATCTTCGTGCCGCTGATGGGCGAAGGCGAGGTGGTGGCGCTGTCACTGGATTGAGCATGCGGAGCGATTTTGAAACATAGCGTCACGTTGCTTCACACCCCCTCTGTCCCGCCGGCGTTTCGAATTTCGCCGATCGGGATTGGACCGGCATATCGACGGCTCTGCCATCTGGTTCAGTTGCTCGCTCCGGGATATCCGGCTGGCATGAGACTTCCTGTGTCAACCTGTTGTGAGCAAGGCGTTTGCGGCGGGGTGTTTTTGGGGATCGTAAGGGGTGC
>NZ_JARTVT010000055.1:0-17996 GCF_029625685.1 Mesorhizobium sp. WSM4976 | reverse complement strand
CCGCAATCCACCTCACACCGGCCGATCGCGGCAAAACCGGCCGAAACAGCCGCTAAAATGACCCTCGCATAAGCCGAACTCGCATCAACCAAACGAGAAACGGCCTCACCGCTCCGGTTTTTCCGCAGCCTGTTAGAGGAGCGGAACGTCGGCTACGAACTCGATCGCAGTCTACAATTACCTCGCTATCCATGTGGCAATGCCTTATGGACAGCAATGCAAAATCCCAAATTCATTCAGCCTGTGACTGTTCGGGTTGGCACCCAAGACCTCGAGACAGTCATCACCGACATCCACGAATGCTCGTCATTTCTGCTTCGGAAGTGGCCGGGCAAGCGTGGGCTGTCACATCGGGCCGCGCTTCAGGCTTGCCACGATGCAAGCGCCGAAAGGAAGCCGATATCAAGTGTTCGGCGGGCCTTCGCTCTGGCGGCTCGCGACGCTGGGATTCTGGTCGGGCAGTAAACGGACCTCGTGCCGCGGCGAGATTTTCGTGAGGCACGAGCCAAACCGGGCTCGGGCGGTCAACCCTCCGAGGTTGACATCGAGACGTTCATGGCCCGCGGACCTGGCTCACCCGAAGGCAAAGCCTTGATCGTCCTGCTCGACCAATTGCGCACCGAACAGGATCTTAAGGGCGTGGAAAAGCCAGGCGATCGATAGGTGGCCAAACGACAACGACGCCGGTATACGTGGCCTGCAGAGATCACGTCTTGCTCCTTCCCCCTCGTGCGGCCTCTGGTTTTATTCTGATGCGCAGCGTTCCGCCCTCGGGACGGTCGATTTCGAATGCATTCGTCTTGCGGACGAGATCGCTCAACTTGCGAAAGCCGAAGGTGCGGGGATCGAAATCGGAAGCCAGATTGGCAAGCCGTGTTCCGACCGCACCGAGCGGAACCCAGCCATCCTCGCTTTCCATCTGCGCGATGGTTTTGCGGATGATCGGCACGGCCGCGGAAGGCGGCTGCAATGGCTTCACTGTCGATACGGCTTCAGGCTCGTTTGCTGGCGCGGAAGCCAGCAGGTTCTCGGTATAGACGAATCGCCGGCATGCCTGGCGGAAACTCTCAGGCGTCTTCTGCTCGCCGAAGCCGAACACGTCGATGCCCTGCTCGCGAATGCGGGCCGCGAGCCGGGTAAAATCGCTGTCGGAGGAAACCAGACAGAAACCGTCGAACCGGCCGCTGTGCAGCAGATCCATCGCGTCGATGACGAGCGTGATGTCCGAGGCGTTCTTGCCCGTCGTGTAGGCGAACTGCTGTTGGGGTATGATTGCATGCTTCGAAAGGACGTCGGCCCACGCTTTCGAGCGCGAGCTGGAAAAATCGCCATAGATGCGACGCACGCTGGCCTCGCCAATCTTGGCAATCTCCTCGAACAGCCCATCGGCGATCTTGGCGGAGGCATTGTCGGCATCGATGAGAACGGCAAGGCGTGGCGAGCGCGGCTCGGATGGCATCAGGGTCTTTTCCTCAGCGCTGTTCATGCCACCTGAAGTTCTTGCTCTCAATGTCAATGATGTCGCCGCAGTTCGCGCATTCCATCTGGGTGTGAGTACGAATCCAACCGACGAGCGTCTTTGCCTGATGATGGCACCGGGGACATTCCACGTCGATTTCGAAACTGTCTGTCTCGCGCTGTGTCATCGCCATGCCTCAGCTTTCGTCATCAACAGGCTCTTGCGCTTCTTTCCGCTCGGTGGATGAAGGTTTCTCCTTCGCAGCTTTCCCCGCAAGCTTGGCTTCTTTCTTGGCCGCCTTGGCCTTGTCTCGTTGACTGCGCTCGTATCGATAGTTCGGCTTCATCGCCATTCGAACTTTCCCCATCTGGTGGATCCGTCAGGCCGAATGCCGGCTGGGGATCGCAATGCGACCAGCGCGTGGCTCCAAACCGCGCAGTCGCCCGCCAAGCTCAGTAAATCTCAACCGTGCGGTCGTAGCCGATTCCCGCCGCTTCAAGCGCGATGAGGAATGCGGCACTCGCGTCATCGGCAGCGCCATCTTCGGCGCAGCGTTTCATCGCGTCGGACCAAGCCAGGCTGTCGTTTCCTGGCCAATGGTCAAACAGGAAATCCGAGGCCTGTGGGACGAACTCAATCAGAGTGAAGCCGATCGGGCCGGCGATATAGACAACCACGGGAACCCGGAACTTTTTGCCAGCCATCATGCACCCTACGCCCGATTGCACGGAAAGACGAGCGCGGCGGATCGATTGTTCACCCGCTTTGATCGGATGCTGCTACCTGAAATCCGCGGCGGTCAAAGTGTAGGAGTCGCGGCGGTGGCGGGCATAAACCTTGCCTGCCACGTGGTGGATGGAGGTTCGCACGCCATCGAATGCAGAGAGATAGGCCGACTCCACGCTATCCTTGGCGCCCAGGACAATGCCGTTTTTGGCCAAAGCCTCGGCCTCGATGAAGAAACGGATTTGAAACATGCCGTCGTGACCAACGAAGTAGATGCCGTTGCGCTCCTGATCGAAGCTTCGGCTGGGGTTGGGAAATGCGAGCGTCATGACCGGTCTCATGGTTTCTCGGGCGCAGCGAGGAACCGCGCGGCGATCCTTTGCTTGCGGCGCTCGCTGCTGCAAAGGTTCAGGGACAGCATGTTTTTCGTCGCTTCCGAACGACTGAGCCCGATCATGGAGGAGCCGTTCACATGCACTGGAATGCCCGTGAAGACGTGATAGACGGTCCAGGAACGATCGGCTTCGACGCGGCGGCCATATTGATGGTCCCCAAAGCCATATACCTGCGCGCCGCCTGCGTTTTCCTCGCCGGGATGAGCCAAGGCGTCGCGAGCGACATCGGCGCGGGGGGCCTCGGCGTTCAAGATGTCGGCCCTTCGTCTGTGCCCGCCTGCGCGGCGATGATGCTGGAATAGATCGTCGCGCCCTCGGCGTCGGCGATGGCGACGGCATCCGGCCATTGGGGCATGTTCAGCGTCCTTGCCAGAAGCCGCGCGATCTCGATCGCCGCGTCAAGGTCGGCCGCGTCCACGGTCTCGCGGCCGACGACAGCGTGCGCGTCGTCGGCAACGCGCGTGCGATAGAATTCGATCACGACCTTCATAGGAGTTCGCCTCGCGCAAACATCCTGCCGTCAGCCCTTGCTCTTGCTTTGGGTGTGGGTTCCCCCGGAACCTTTGATTTGGCCGAACACACTCTCAGCCTTGACCGGAGTCTTTTCCTGCTTCGGCTTCCTGATTTCTCTGTTCGATCGCTTCTGTCCCTTGGCCATGTCCGAATGTCCTTTCGATGAGCATTGTGCCGCCGTCCGACGCCTCGTCGAACGGTTCCAGCCCGTCCTCCGTCACCACCCGTTCATGCGGTTCGGCGTCGCTGCGGATGCGGTATTGCGGTGAGTTTCCCCTCGGCGGCAGGGTACGGGTGACACGGTAGATTTCAGCGGTCTTCGGGCCAACGCCGGGACCGCCTTTGAGCCGGACCGCCTGTCCGATGTCAAAAAGACGCGTCGGGGCTCCGTGCTGGATTGGTCGTGCCTTGCGTTGCATGAGGGTGATCATGATTGCCTCCGGTCCTTATCGAGCGCGGCCTCGAGCGAGGCCGGTTCGATCGGCACCATTTGCTGCGTGGATCCCTTCGCGGAGATCGCCGGCAGGTGAATGAAAGTTGCCACGCGACGCCACGCTGTGCGGGAAGGCCCTTCGAGAGACTCTTCGTCGAGATCGACGCGATACTCTCCGGCTGGCTGCGGCGCATCGAGACCCGGCAGCGCGAACGCCGAGTTGAAGCGGACGACGGTCTGCGTGGTTCGAGTGGCCACTTGCGGCTTTCTGCGGAAACGCGCATGCGCCTTTCCGCTTTGATTGCAGCCGAACCGCTGAAACGATGTCCGGTGCTGCCAGTACATCCGTGGTCAGCACCGGTATCATTTCAGGGTTCGAACGGAGCGAGACGCCGCGCCGGGAGCGGCGCAATGCATGCACTGTCGAAAATTCGGAGGCGGATGGCGAGGCTTCACTATCACCTCGGCCAAATCAACGGATTTTATATATGCGCTCCAATTGCGCCGCGAACAAGACGGTGATGGCGCTTTATTTTTATTGGTTAAATAAATTTCGAACACCTGGCTCAAAAAAATCGGCGGAAAATTTCCCCATACAACGCGATATTTTGCATGCCTCGCAGTTGTTGAGGCAGATAATTTTTCCGACCTGGCGAATAATCTCGGTTCTCCTATCTATCGCGGGGCAAGCAGTCTATAAAAGGATATGCGCATCCGTTCCCCCGTAAGAAAGAAGTTGCCGTCGAAGCTTGGTAGCCGGACAGCCGCGCCAACCGCAAAGGCTGGCATTTTGAGCACATCCGAGGTCTCGTCCAAGCGCGAACTGCCTCGCGCTTTCGGCAAGCTTGGCACCAAGGCGCCGCTCGCTGTCGCGACGGGGCGCACTGGCGCGAATGGAATGGTGGGGACGTTCGTGGCGTCGGCGCTCCCTTCATATGGGCCGCTCGCCTTGAAAGTGTGCGTCACGCTCTGGATTGTCGCTGTGCTGGTCTCGGTTTTTGTCGTCACAAAAGCCTGACCCGGTCGGCATTCGTCGAGGCCGAAAACAAGAAGGATGCCAGCATGGCAAAGCGCTACGCGCTTCGGATGGACAAGCCGAACAGTTGCACCGTTATCGACATCTTCACCGGCCAGCCTGCCGAGTTTGAGAAAAAGATGATGATCGGCATCAAGACGCGTCGGGCGGAAAAGATCGCTGGCGAATTGAACATTCAGGACGCCAAGCGGCGGGAAGAGGCCGGCCGAGCGTCCTGATTGAGCGCATAGGCCGTTATCGCGGTTCAACGCTCCTCGCCTGATCATGTGGAGCGAATGTCGACTGTCTACTGCAGTCATTTCACTTGAAAGGACAAGATCCATGAGAACCATGAAAACACCGGATGCCCCGCCCGCCGTGATCGTGACGGTCGCCAAGTCATCCAAGAATACGTCGGCTCGGTTGAAGATCAGAGCCGACGAAGCGGCAAGGCGCAGGATCGCCGACACCGACGGCACTCTGAGGCGGGCACGTGAGCTCGCGGAACGCAATCGCCTTATTTGAACTCATAGTCATGTGCGATCGGCGCTGCCCAAGCGCAGATCCGTGTCGTTATCAAAGCTGTATCCAATTGCACGGCAAAGCCGGGAGAAGCTGGCGCGGCGGCGCTCAGCAGCCTCGCGCGCCAAGGCCGGCCTTGCGAGAGTCACCGGCAAGTAGGCCGTAATGCCGGATGCGATGGAAGCCGCACGGCAGGACATGAAGCAGGCAGCGGCGAATGAACTCGTCTGTGGCGAGCGTCATGACCTGCTGCCGGTCGGTGCCGTCGCGGCGATAATCCTGAGAAGATTTAATGATGGCCTTGAGGCAGCTCGTACTAGCCCGTACCTTTCCGCGCGGTCGCAAAGAGCTATTGTCGACCTCCAGCTGTGCCGTGTGTCACCCCTGAACACTATGGCCGTCCAAGGTGGCACTCACTCGCGACTTTGTTGTTAACTGGGAGCCCTTGAACGTCCGCTCATCCACCGGACCATTCGGTACGCCACTTGCCGTCTACCCCCTGAACGAGCACTTCAGCTTCCAAGCCGTGCAATGCAGTTTTGTTTGCAGCTTTGACCGCAGCCATGACTGCATCCGCATTGGATTTATAGGCGTATTCCTTGCCATCGTAGCCAATCTTCCAACCACGAGCGTCCTTGAAAACATAGTATCTCGCTCCTGCCATGCTGGCCCCGTCTTCAAAAGAATCAAAAGTGGGAGGGATGACCGAAGTCGCAGCACCATCATGGAACTGCCTTGAAATAAGGTCCCCGGACAGCCCGCCCGTTAGCAAGGGTTAAGCGGGCTGCCCTCGCCGCATCAGGCTCGGACACTGTGTACCCTTAGCCCGCTGAAAGCTAGTCGCATTACTTGCCGAATGATCGTCTCACAGATTACGGCCAGGGGACTTCGTTGCCTCTTCGCACGACCTTTGAAGGCTCCGCGCGCGGTCGAATGTTGCCCTGTCGGCGTCGGTGATCACCATGGACTCGCGCGGGTCCATTGCCGGAGTTGAAGCCGGTGGCTGGAAGATGGTTCAGGGCATGCCGGTCATGGAGCGGTCTCCCGGATCGGTGCCAATGCGTCCGGCGGTCCGCGCGGCTGCTTCCACCGTTCGAATACCTCGATGGCGAACGCCCGTCCGCCGCAGCAGGGGCATGCCGGCCGGAAGTCCTCCGGTTCGCCTTGTGTGTTCTCATCGGGGTCGCCGCCGCAAGATGAATTGGGTTGCGCGATGCTTGCAGCGCCTGGCGTTACCCGCAGCAATCCTGCGCTTGCCGGTGCCAAGGATGAGGCGTTCATGCCCGAGCCCGGAACGGCGAGGAAATGTCTAGGTCCTGCCGGCGTTCTCTCTCGCGGTCTTGATGAGCTGATTGATTTGCTTTCGGAGGGCAAGCCCCTCCAACTGCCAGATATCGTACCCTTCGCTTTTCAGCTTTGCCCGCACCTCGCCGAAATTGGCATAGGCCCCAGACTTGGCGAGATCAAATGCCCGTTCAAGGGTCGTTTTCCGATGATCCATGGGACTTAGCATTAGGCGTTTCGGAGTCCGGGATCAAACGCATAGGCGTCCCGGCCCCTTGTACCGCCGCTAGGACAGGACGTCCGGCCGTTGATCATCAGAACAGATGGCGACACCAATCACGGGTCATGAAATCTTTGCATCATGAAGAGCACAGCGCCGAAGTGGGTTGGCATCTATCGATGCCCGGGGGTCCCGCCATTCATCTGTGTGATCGAGGGGCCGAAGGGCGGTTACATTTCGCGGGACGAATACATCGCTTCGGGTTTCCAGCCTGACGTCGACGCGCTGCCTTGGGAATCGGAATATAGGGCATCCAGGAAACCTTAGACCATAATCCTGCGCTGTAGCTGAAACTGCGCCCGTCGTGCTCCTGTCGCTTGTTCAGCCAAAGTAACGTTGGTTCTCTCGCGACCAGGCCTCCATGGTATCAATGAGGTCGAACTCATCCACCATCCCGCTCTGGAAGAGATAGACCAGCTTGGTGGCGACGTTCTGCGCATCGTCCGAGTCCAGTTGATGCCCCGCTTTTTTGCAGACATGATGAAGCACGCGGGTGAGCATTTCGAGGTCTGACGATTCTAGGATTTGGGTGTGCATCTCAGCGCCTCCTGGTTGGACGAGAGTGCTATTCGCTCCCAGCGTCCGTACGCCATAACAGACCGGACGACCCGTTGACCATAAGTGTTCCGGCAGTGCTCGCAATCACATTTGAGGTAACGGCAAAGCGGCGCCACGAGGAACATTTCTTAGGGTGCAAAGTTGGCTGAGAGACTGAAGCGAATCTCAGAGCGTCTACCCATGCCGTTGTTCTTTTTCGACATTCACGATGGAAATGAGCTCACGAGGGATGACGCTGGCCTTGAATGCTCATCGCTGCAAGATCTGAGCAGCAAGGCAGTCGATGTATTGCCGGACATCGCCCGAGAGGAATTGCCCAATGGCCCGCGAAGGACCTTCCTGGTCAAGGTCCGCAACGAAGCCGGGCGGTATGTCTTCCGGGCCTCGCTGACACTCGCCTCTTCCTGGATGGTGGATGACGTGGACGGTGAGCACCAGCCCGGCGAAGACCGCTGGGAGGCTGCACTTTCTCGCACCAAAACCCAAGTCGGCACACTACGCCGCGAGTTTTCCGAAGACGGGTTTGCATCGGAAATGGACGGGCTCGACAGCCTGTTTTCGGTGGCTGAGGGTGAGGTCGAGCGCCTCCGCCGGCAGAGCAAATAGGTTGTCCCGGCCCATAGCTAGCTGTTTAGGCGGTTAGCCGCGGTATCCTTTGGGGCCGACCGCTCCTGTTGGATCCGACGTCTGTCGATCGCAATTTGGAGCCGGATGACAGCGAGCAGGATGCTTATCGGAATGGGGTCGGTTGTGGCTGTTGGCCTCTGCATGCCGCCATAACAAATGTTAGTCGACGTTGTTCCACAGATCCCAATGGCATGGTTAATGACCGTCATGAGCCCGCCTTCATGGGTGTGCCCGAACACAGCATTTGCAGAGGACATCGATGCGGGCCGGTCCCCTCAGCGCCGTGGCTTCTTAACCTCGTTGCCACCGGTTTCCCTGCCTCTGGATTGGCAGCAGAAGGTTCAGTGGCGTTCCGAAGCTGAACGTCTCGTGCTGGTTTGATGGCAGCGAGCTCGTTGCGATTGCCCACTGGGGCTACCGCGGCGAGAAGTGGACCATGAAGCTGAAGCCGGCCGACTGGCAGCCGCTGCCCAAGATCTACAGGCGCGAGCGGGAACGCGAACGATCCGCAAATCATCAGACAGGCGGAGTGAGCCTAGACTCAGGACGACATGCGCTCGTTGGGATCGGTCGTCATCCCGATTGGTCATGCAGCCATCGACAAAGCTGGGCCTGCAACGCGGGTCAGCATGCATGCACCGGGCATGCTCGACCTGGTGATGCGCAACTTCCGATCCACCCTGCCCTGTGCCTTGAAGACACCAAGCGGAGCAGTATCCGATCGTTGGCTCTTGACCCCGGCTTGCCGGCTCCGCGGCGAAATCTCGAAGTGCCCCTAATCATATGCCGAGATACTGCTGGAGCAGTCCCGGCTGTGCCTTAAGCTCAGCCGCCGCCCCCTCATGGACGATATGGCCGTTGTTGATGATATAGACACGGCTCGCAAGTGCGAGGGTCGCAGCGAGGTTCTGTTCAACCAGCACGACCGTCTGCCCCGCTTGCGCGAGTTCTCGGCATGCGCGCACGAGATCGTGCACGATGACCGGGGCAAGTCCCTCGAAAGGTTCGTCGAGCAGAACAATCTTGGGGTTGCGCACCAGCGCGCGAGCTATGGCCAGCATCTGCTGTTCGCCGCCCGACAAGTCGGTGCCGCGACTGGTGCGGCGTTCCTTCAAACGCGGAAACATCGAGTAGATGCGTTCCAGCGACCACCGGTTGGTGGCGGTTAATCCGGCCAGAACAATATTCTCCTCGACATTCAGGCTGCCGAAGATACGCCGGTTCTCGTGCACGAGCTGCATGCCCTGGCGGGCGATACTGTGCGCCTTTCGGCCTGCCAGTTCGACCCCGTCGAGCTTGACCGAGCCAGAGCGCGGCGTCACCACGCCCATCAAGCTCTTCAGGGTCGTCGACTTTCCGGCGCCGTTACGCCCGAGCAGAGCCACGACCTCGTTCTTCTCGACCCTCAATGCGACATCGAACAGGATATGGCTGTCACCATAGTAGCTGTTGAGGCCGCTGACCTCGAGCAGGCTCATGCCATCTCTCCGTGCACACCACCGAGATAAGCTTCCTGGACCTGCGCATTGGTCTTGATCTCGCCGGGTGTCCCTTCGACCAGCACCCGGCCCTCCTGCAGGACAGTCACCTTGCCTACCAGCTCGAACAGTGAATCCATGTCGTGGTCGATGATGATCATCGTGCGCCCGCGCGCGATCGACCGGAGCAGCTTCACCGTCTCGGCGCGCTCGCGCGGGCTCATTCCCGCAAGCGGCTCGTCGAGCAGAAGCAGGCTCGGCGAGGTCGCCAGCGCCAACCCGATTTCCAGCCGACGCTTCTCGCCATAGGCCAGTTCCGAGACGGGGCGGTCCAGCCGTGCGGTTAGCTCCACCAGCGCCGCCGTGCGCTCCACCTGCTCGTCGAGACCGGGAACGGCACGCAGGGTCTTGAACAGATCGAGCCTGAACTTGCCGCGAGCCTCCCCCAAGGCGGCGATCGTCAGGTTACGCCTGACCGTCAGGCCGTCAAACAGCTGGTTGATCTGATAGCTCTTGGTCAAGCCCAGCTGACACACATCGCAGACACCCATGCCGGTGACGTCGCGGCCGTCGAATACGATCCGGCCGGAGGTCGGCGGGATCTCGCAGGTCAGCATCTTGAAGAAGGTGGTCTTGCCCGCGCCGTTCGGCCCGATGATGCCTCGTATTTCGCCATGGTCGACCGAGAAGTCGATGTCGCTGTTGGCGACGATGCCGCCGTATCGTTTGGTCAGACCACGCGCCTGCAGGATCCACCCTGGCGTCCGCGTGCCGCCGCGGTGGCGCGGGGCCATTGGCTCCATGGCGACGGGGTCGAAGCTGGGTCTCTCTACAGCGCTTCCGGTTGCTTCGATGCTATTGCGGTCGGTCGCCAACCCATAAAGATCGACGATCGCGCCGACGATGCCACGCTGCAGGAAGCACACGAGCAGCACGAAAACGATGCCGAGAACCAACTTCCACGTGGCACCGAGATGCAAGGTATTTTGAAAAAAGTCGCCGAGGTAGAGCCATACCGTCGCACCCAGCAGCGGCCCAAACAATGTGCCGGCCCCGCCAATCGCCGTCTGCATGACGACTTGGCCGGACGTGTCGAACATGAAGGCCTCCGGCGGCATGAAGCCCTGCATGACGCCAAGAAGGCCCCCGGCAAAACCGGCATAGACCGCGGCCACCACGAATGCCGTAAGCTTGTAGGCATGGATGTCGTGTCCGAGCGCCGCCGCGCGGAGCGGGTTATCGCGGATCGCCGACAAAATTGCGCCGACGGGCGAGCGCACGATGCGCAACCCAATGGCAATCCCGACAAAGTACCAGAAAGCCAGAAAGGCATACATCTTCCAGTCGGTGTTGAACTCGAAAACCGTGAAGCCGAGGTTGAAAGCCGGTGTCGGCACCCCGGGCAAGCCGTTCTCGCCGCCCGTAAATGCCGACAGTGGATTGAACTCGACGAAGAAGAAGACCTCCGCGATCGCGACCGTGATCATGGCGAAATAGATGCCGGTGCGTCGCAATGCGATCAGGCCGATCGCATAGCCGACCACGCCCGCCACCACCGCGCCGAGCACGATGGCGGCCATCACATAGGAGAACCCGGTCTGGGTAACCAGGTAGGCAGCGAACATGCCGCCGGTGCCGTAGAAGGCCGACTGGCCGAACGACAGCAGCCCGGTGTAGCCGAACAGGATGTCGAACCCGATGCCGAACAGACCCCAAATCAGAATCCGGTTGATGGTGCTTGGCGAGAAGCCGAGATAGGGCAGCACGAACGGCGCAAGTACCAGCGCCAGTGCGGTGATCAGCTCCACCACGTAGGGGCGTTTGATGTGCATGAAAGACGCCCTTATTCGCGACCGGCCTGGCCAAGCAGGCCGTGCGGACGCAGCACCAATACAAGCGTCATGGCCACGAACAGCATGATGTAGGAGTAGCCCGGGTTGAACATCGAGGTGATCGATACGATCTCGCCGGCGATAAGCCCGCCGATGATCGCGCCGGGGAAGGAACCGACGCCGCCGATGACAACCACCACAAAGGTCTGGACGAGGATCGCTTCGCCGACATCAGGGGCAACCGATACGACCGGCGCGTTGACAATGCCCGCGAACCCTGCCGCCATGGCTCCTATGCCGAAGACCAGCATAAAGATCCTGTAGACGTCGATGCCCAGCGAATCGACCATGACTGGGTCTTCGATGCCGGCGCGCACGATCATGCCGATGCGTGTGCGGTAGAGGATGAAGTAGAGCACAAACAGCGCCACCGCGACTATGCCAAGCAGCGCCAGCCGATAGGTCGGGTAGATCATGAAGCCGAGATTGGTGATGCCGACCAGCGGTCCCGGAGGGGGTACAGTTTGCGACATGCTGCCGAAGAAAAAGCGCACCGCCTCGACGAAGACGATACCGAGGCCGAAGGTGACGAGAAGCTGGTCTTCATGCGGGCGCGTGTAAAAATGCCGGATGATGAGCCGCTCCATCACCACGCCGACCGCCATGACGAAGAGCGAGCCGGCGACCACCGCCGCAAGGTAGGATCCGGTGTAGGAGTATGCCAGCCAGCCGGCATACCCGCCGAGCATGAACATCGCCCCGTGCGCCAGGTTCAGTACGCCCAGTGTCCCGTAAATGATCGTGAGGCCCGATGAGATCAGCGCCAGCAACGCGCCGAGTACAAGCCCGTTGAAACACTGCGAGATGAAGTTCGCCCAATTGATCACTCTGCCGCCCGCGTAGGGTTTGAGATAAATCCGTAATGCCCGTTACCATCATGGCAGGTGAGCCAGCGCAATTTCGCGGCCGGTCGCCATGGGTGTCAAGCCTCACCCTCGGGCGTTTCGATCGCTGCGAAAAAGCCTCTCCGCCTCGTGGAGGAGAAGGCGCGCGTCGCGATCAGGTGTAATCGCCGAGCTGGCAGCCGAAGGCGTCGGGCTTCTGCATCAGGCCTTCGCCCGGGACGACTTCCAGCACCTCCCAGAAGTCTTCGTCGTTCTTCATATCCTTTTTGGCTTTGCCGCGAACGATGACGACAGGACGGATGCACTGATGATCTTCGGGCCGATAATGGACGTCCCCCAGAAGCGACGGGATGGTCTCGCCCTTTTCGTATTGCTTGATGACATCCGGCGGGTAGAAACTGCCGGCTTCGGAAACCATGCGTGCCCAGTGGGCAAAGCTGACATAGCTGTTCTCGGCGCCCCATTCCGGCCGATAGCCATATTTGGTCTGGAATGCCTCGACGAACTGCTTGGCAAGCGGGTACTGGTCCTCCTGCGTCCACCAAAAGTCAGTAGCCGCAAAGATTCCCTCGGTAATGTCCGCTCCCACCTCCTTGGCCAGGAACGGGATCTGATAAGGAATGACGAGCTTCATCTTGGGCAGGAGGCCGAACTGCTTCGCCTGCTGCGACGACAGCACGGCATCGCGACCCCAGTTCACATTTATGAGGAACTCGGCCCCGGAATTGGCAATGTTGGTGAGGTACTGGCTGAAGTCCTGGGTGCCAAGCGGGGAAACCTGGTTGGTTACCATCTCCCAGCCGCCATTGGCCGTCAGGTAGTCGTTGACCGACTTTGTGACAGTATGGCCGTAGGTGTAGTCGGGCGTCATGAACGCCGCCTTCTTGTTCTTGCCAAACTGCTTCAAAAGCACTGGGCCGATCGCGGCCGCCGCGGTCTGACCAAAGAAATTCTGGCGGAAGCCATAGCGCACGCAGTCCTTGCCCGTCGTATCGTTCGAGCCGGAAATCCCTGCGAGGTACAGGACCTTCTCGCGCTGGGCGAACTTGTTGAGCGCAACAGCGACGGCCGATGAGGTCGAACCAGTCATCAGAATGATCTTGTTCTGGTTGATGAAATTCTGCTCGACCTCAACGGCCTGGTTCGGTTTGGCCGCGCTGTCGGCGGACAACAGCTCCACTTTCTTGCCGAGCAGCCCCTTGTCGACCTTTGGCGCCAGCGCCTTCATCAACTCGTGACCGCCGTTGATATGCTCGACCGCAAGCTGCCAGCCCTTGAGCTCATCGGCTCCCTGCAGCGCATATGTGCCCGTGAGAGGCACCGCGGCACCGACATAAACGGTATCGCCCTGCGATCCGGCCGGCCAGGTTCCGATCGCCGGCTTGTCGGCCGCGAAGGCTGCAAGGCCGGACCAGGGCAACATGGCGCCTCCCAGCAGACCCGCGCCAGCTTGCAGAATGGTGCGGCGGGATAAATTGGCGGCTTTTTGATCGTCGAGCAGTGTCAATCGTTCCTCCTTGGCTGGAGCTGTCTGATGGCTCTCGTTCTTACCCCGGATTCGATGCCGGTTTTTTCTCCCCGAAGCGGCAGAAGAACCGCCTGTTTGAATGGGCATTCGCAGCGGCCTAGGCGGGCTAGTCAATACAACTTTCGTTCGATGATCTTATTGATTAATCTGGATTAATAACCCTGCGAAAGTTTCGCCGCAGACACTCGAACTCTGGATGAACTGGCATGCCGCTGACCGGCCACCCAATCGTGACAAGACTGACAGGTGCAATGAAGTTGAATGCAGCCGACATTGGACGCCTTGCCGCTATCTTCGAGCGCGATCTTTCCTTTCGAAAGCGTGAGGAGCTCGTCGTCCAAGGATCGGAGTTCCGAAACTTGTGTTTCGTCAAGGACGGGTACGCGATCCGCTACCGTTTGCTTCGCAGCGGCAAGCGGCAGATCCTGAAGCTCATCTTGCCGGGCGACGTCATCGGGTTCCCCGTCAGCTTCTTCGATCGATCCAGCTACGCCGTCGTTGCCGTAAGCGATCTGACATACGCTGCCTGCTCATTCGATTCATACGTTCGTCTCTGTTACGAGCAGCCGCAGTTCGGTCTGGTTCTAAGTTGGCTCGCTGCCCAGGAAGCAGCGACTTACGCGGAACATATCGTCAATCTGGGACGACGCACGCCGGTTGAAAGACTGGCGCATCTGTTGCTTGAGATCCACGGACGCCTGCTCGAGGTCGGACTGGCGGACGAGGCGCGTTTCGACCTGCCATTTTCGCAAGAAGTCATGGCTGATGCGCTGGGTTTGAGCGTGCCCCACCTCAATCGCGTCATTCAGCAACTGCGCGCAGATCGGCTTATCACCAGCGCCTCGCGCCTGATCGATTTGACTGATATTTCGGGTCTGCGCAGACTGGCTCAGTACGAGCCGATGGCTCTCGCCACGATCCCGGTCCTCAGGATCGACGACATTGGTAATGGGAGCGAATGACCGTGTCTTGCGCCCTTTTCGGCGCTCCAGAGAGCCGATCCGGCTGAGCTTCTCCAAATTGAGATTGATGAACTCGCCCGGCAGGTCGCGCTCTTAACGCGCACCGGCTCGGCCGCTTCCAACTTCGACACCTCGGCGTTTCAAAAGCTCACAATCCCAGCCATCGGCAGTCGCCAACAGTCTCCGGTCGCGCTCCGGGCGCTGGTTTGATCACCCAGTTATGCCGAGCCGTATTTCTCGATGCCGTGCCCGGCGCGACCTGGTCAGCACCGCGCGATTGCGACCACGCCTACAGGCGACTTCATTTGCTGGCGACCTGCGGGAATAGTTTCTGGTCGGGCTCGGTATATGAGGCAGTGAGGTGAAGTTTGTCCGCGCCCGCCCTTCTGGAAAATTTGCCGGCTCTCAAGCTCAGCGTCTGTGGCGCTGCGATGCGAGGGAGGGGTGCTGGCCTCGGAGGGTCTGCTCCGAAACACTCTCACCCGATAATTTTGCCAGCCGGCCCCGGCATTCCCCTGCCCCGTCTGTCAAACTGGGTCGTTGCTGCAGAACTGCCCTCGTGTCGGTCGATTGGCCGGCGCACGGCCCTTGCCGACCAGAGCGGCGGAAATCACCCTGAAACAAAGGCGTCTCAAAGGGAGGAACCTATGGCGACCGATCAAACACTTTCGCAACGCTTCGACACTTACCAGCCGTCCAAGACACTTTGGTTTTGGTCGGTCGTGGGCGCTGCCATTCTGACGATGATCATCGGCTTCACGGCCGGTGGCTGGACGACGGCGGGAACGGCGGCGGAGATGGCGAAGACGTCCGCCATAAAGGCCAAAGCTGAACTGGCGGCCAATTTGTGTGTCGAAAAATTCATCACAGCGTCCAACGCCAGCGACAACCTCGCCAAGCTGAAGGGAACGTCCTCCTATCAGCGAGACTCCTTCATCAGCGATGGCGGGTGGGTGAAACTTGACGGCATAAAGAAGGACGTGCCGGGTGCCGCGGATTTGTGTGCGGATAAATTGGCGGCGATGGACACAATCCCGACGAAGAACGTAGCCGAAGAAAACACCAAGAGCTGAGGTTGTGATTTCGCCCGGTGCGCGAGTGTTCGCCGGGCGCTACCCCGCGACGGAAGGCATAGCGATGTATGAAGCTTGGTTTTCAAGGCCAGTGCCGGTGGCCACCGGCATATTTGGCGAGATCAACAACCTTTCCAACGCCAATCAGGCGATCGACGTCCTTACCAAGCAGTGGCGTCACGCGAGAAGCCCAAAGCATCTGGCAGCGCTCAGAGCCTGCCGCCAGGCTATGAACGGTGGTATCGCGGCTGACGTCGCCAGGGAAGCCCTGGTCGACGCGGCCCGAGAGGCGCACATGCTCGTCGAGTAAGCCGGCCCGCTGTCATGTTGAAACGTTGGGCGCCGTTCGCCTCTTTGCCTGTCCCACGGCAGTCCAAATGTCGGGTGTGGCCCGGCCTTATACAGGCTGCACTCGTTCTTGCATTGGTCGCAGCACCCGCTACGCCCACGGGTCTCAGAGCAGAAGCTGGGCCCCTTCCTCTTCCTCGCTTTGCCTCGTTGAAGGCTTCATCCGCCAATCTGCGCGTCGGACCGGGCCTTGGCTATAGCATCCAATGGGTCTTCAAAAGGCGTGGCATCCCCTTGGAGATCTATCAGGAGTACGGCAATTGGCGCCGGGTGAGAGATTGGGATGGGAGCACTGGCTGGATCTATCATTCGCTCCTGTCGGGGCGAAGAACCGGCATCGTCGCCCCCTGGTCAAAGGATCACCTTGCTTTGTACGCCAAGCCGGCAACGGAGAGTCCCATCGCTGCCTGGCTTGAGCCGTGCGTTGAAGTCAAGCTGACCCGGTGTGACGGGCGGTGGTGCGCGGTGGCATCCGGTCCGTCAACGGGGTTCATGAAGCAAGTCGGGCTGTGGGGCGTCTATCCGGGTGAAGTCCTCTAGATTGGTGGCTCTGAATGGCCGACCGAACGGTTTTGATTTCCGGCGGAGGGATTGCGGGACCGGCACTCGCCTTTTGGCTCGCAGCCGCCGGCTTCCGGCCGACGCTGGTCGAACAGGCGAGCCAATTGCGGACCGGCGGCTACGTCATTGATTTTTGGGGTCTCGGCTATTGGATCGCCGAGCGGATGGGCCTTGAGGCAGACATCAATCGCCTAGGGTATCACGTGCGCGAAATGCGCATCGTGAACGATCGCGGCAACCGTGTCGCCGGCTTCGGCACAGATATCTTTAGCGATCTGACAAACGGACGCTATGTGACGCTCGCGCGCAGCGACCTCTCGCGACTGCTTTTCGAAAAGGCCAAGGGCAGAACCGAAGTCATTTTCGGCAATGAGATTGTCGGGCTCGAAGAAAAAGGAGACGGTGTTCTGGTTCGATTGAAAGACCGGAGCGAGCGCGAATTTGATCTGGTAATCGGCGCGGACGGCTTGCATTCAGGCGTCCGGCGGCTGGCGTTCGGGCCACGACGGGAGTTCGAGAAGAAACTCGGCTATGCAGTCGCCGCCTTCGAGGTCGACGGCTACCGGCCGCGCGACGAGGACGTGTATTTGATGTACGGGCGGCCGGGGCGAATGGTCGGCCGTTTCACACTTCACAACAATCGCACGCTTTTCCTGTTCGTCTTCACCGTTGACGACATTCCTTTACCAACGGCGTTAGGCCCACAAAAGGAAATGCTGCGCAACAGGTACGCCGATGGCGGATGGGAATGCCCTCGCATCCTGCAGGATTTGGATCGCACGGAGGTCCTTTATTTCGACAGCGTCAGCCAGATCAGGATGAACAGCTGGTCACAAGGTCGCGTGGCCCTTTGCGGCGACGCCGCGTTTTGCGTTTCACTGCTGGCGGGACAGGGTTCTGCCTTGGCGATGATTTCCGCCTATGTGCTGGCAGGCGAACTTCTGGAAGCCGACGGCCGGCATCAAGAAGGCTTCCTCAGATACGAGGCGTTCCTGCGCGAATACATCTACACAAAGCAGCAAGGTGCAAACGATTTGCCGCTGCCTTGGCACCCAGGACACAACTCGGTCTGCTCACCCGCAACTTGGTGACGAAGGCATTCGCCGTGCCCGGCTTGGCGCGGCTGGCGATCGGAAAGGAAATTACCGACGAAATACAGTTGCCCGACTATCGATGGCCGTCCCTGAAGACCTGACGATCACGACCCATAATGCAACGTCTCAAGAGCTGCCTTCACTTGCTCCACAAATCCGCTCTCGTGGCGGATCAAACGAACACGTCAGCCACGATGAGGATAATTTCGATCCACGCCGCGGCCCAACATACCGGTCGCACGCCGGGAGGAGCGAAGGCGTATGCGGGGACGTAAACAACCCGCACGATAACAAACAGCCAGGCTCCAAGGGCTGAGGGACCTAGCCGCATGAGACTTCCTGTGTCAACCTGTTGTGAGCAAGGCGTTTGCGGCGGGGTGTTTTTGGGGATCGTAAGGGGTGC
>NZ_JARTVT010000054.1:0-18576 GCF_029625685.1 Mesorhizobium sp. WSM4976 | reverse complement strand
GCAAACCGATCCGCCAAATGCCGCGTTAGCGGCTTCGTTCAATCCCTTCCGATTCAATAAAGCTAGGAAACGCTCTAAATTTTAGAATGAAAAATGAGAGTGGAAGTTTAAGCCGCCGTATCGTTCCGTAGACAAACTGCAAACAGCTTCCCCCAACCCCGAACGTGATATTCGAATGGATTTCCTCACAGCATGTCGTTCGCCGCACGATGAACAATCCATTCGATTAGTCAGAATCCTCGAGAATCCACGACATATCGTCGATGAGCGTCGGCTGCTGGGAACAGCGCTCAGTCACTTCGTCGGCTAGGCCGTCATCGATAACCTGTGTTGGGATAGTTCGGTGGAGTCTGATCCCAGCAGCGCCGGATCCATCAGATCGGCGCGCCCGTCCGCACGGGCTGCCAATCGTGTCTGATGCGGGGCGCATCCGTAGGCTTCGCGATAGACTTTGGAAAAGTGCGACGGCGAGATAAAACCGCAAGCCACGGCAACTTCCACGACCGGCAAGTTTGTGCTCACGAGAAGCAGCTGCGCGCGCTCCAGACGCAGCTCCATGTAGTATCGGTTCGGAGAGCGTCCCAACTCTCTGTCGAAAAGCCTTTCGATCTGCCGGCGCGATATTCCGCTTAAGGCCGCAAGATCCTCGATCGACACAGGTTCGTCCAAGCTTGCCTCCATCAGGCCAATGACCTTCATCACTGCCTTGTGATTGAGCTTGACCCGAGAATGCAGGGGCAGGCGTTGTCGCTCTCCCGCTGAACGCATTCGATAGGCGATGGCTTTTTCGCAGATGCGATTGACGATGGCTGAACCATGGTCAAGTTCAACCAGGTGAAGAAACATGTCGAAAGGCGCATCCCCACCCGAGCAGGTATGCAGATCTCCATCATGTTCAAAGGCCGTCTGAGTGGACTCTATGCCCGGAAACTGCTCGCAAAATAACGGAAGCTGTTCCCAGTGAACGGCGCACCGGCGCCCGTCCGCCAGCCCGGCCCGCGCAACGACGATGGTGCCGCTGCCGATGCAAATGAGGGGAATGCGACGTATGCGGCATTCCCTTAGCCACGCGTCGAGTTGCCTGTTGGGGCGCGGAATGGCGCTACCGCCGCATATCACGGCGACTGAGGTCGGGTTTGACTTTTGGGTTCTCTCCCGTTCATTTCTCAAGGCGGAGTCGGCGCTGACAGCCAGCCGGCAGCTCGACATTGTCGGTTGCCCGTCCTCCGATATGGCTTGCCAGCTGTAGACGTTCCTGCCTATCGCCTCATTGGCCAACCGCAATACTTCAACCGCGCAAGAGAAAGCTTGAAGCGAGAAGCCTGGCAAGAGATAGAAGTTAAATGACCTGTTCGCGGCCTGTATATTTGTCATCCTAGCTCGTCCTCATTTCTTACTATATCTTTTCTTGGCGAACTGCGGAATGACCTCCATCTCCTCTTTGTCCTACTAACCTAAGCAGGGCCCGGAGTGAGGTCCCCAAGGGTTCCGGAACGCGTTGCCGCGCCATTCGCGAGGCCGGGACCAAGCTGAACTTCTCGCCCAAATGCTCGCCAAACCACAATCCGACCGAGCATCAAGCTCAAGGCGATTACTTCCCGAGGTCGCAGAGAACACCGTCGAGGCGGTTTCTCGCTATCGGCGAGTTGCTCGACCTCATCACGTCAAAGGAATTCACCTATCTTAGCAAGGCCGGCTATGCTCCCACCTAAAGACAGAGCGCCCTAGATAACGCCCGTGATCAGGGCGCTGCCTGCAACCGCAACAATGGCTCCTGCGACACGGACCAAGGTTTCGCCGCGCGGCCCGGCTTTGCTGGCCACCAGCCCGAGGGCAAGACCAGATGCATGCAGCAGCGCGGTTGCGATAACGAAACCTGCACCATAGGCAAGGCCAGCGACGTTTTCCGGCATCTCGGTGGCATGGGCGTAGCCGTGGAAGAAGGCGAAGAAGCCAACCAGCGCCATAGCTGCGGCGATCATGATCCTAAAGCCGAGGGCGACCGCAGTTCCGAGTGCGACGATCGACAGCCCAATGCCGAACTCAACGAAAGGTGCACGGATGCCCGCGAAACCGACCGCGCCGCCAATGGCCATGACTGCAACGAAAGCAGCCGGCACCAGACACAGCGCGCGTCCACCCAACTGAGCAGCGATCAGGCCGACCAACACCATGGTGAGCACATGATCGACGCCGCCAATCGGATGCCAGAAGCCATGCGCGAAGCCGCTGGTATCGCCGACACCGACATGGGCGCTGGCTATTGACGGGCTTGTAACGAGCATGGCCATGACGGCAAATGCCGTATTCGGAATTCTTTTCACCGTAGTCTCCTTTTATTTGGTAGTCGTCGCTGATCATGACCGACCGTCGCCTCCTGCTTTCTGGGCGTGATGTCGACGGCCGGGAGGCAAACAGTTGGACAAGGGCTAGCGCTATTGTGAGTGGCAGATCGGTTCGCTCAAACGTCAGAATCCGTCCATACATTCTTAAACGAATGCCAGTTCTGCCTTGGGTTGCGAAACCCCTTGACCCGAGGGTGGTAGCAGACTGAGCCGCGTCGCAAAGTCAGCATTGGCAGCACTGGAAGATCGTCCATGATCAATAGGTTAGCCTCTCGATACAACTGTATTCGTTGATCGTCATTTTGGGTTTGCCGAGCCTTGTCTAGTAAGCGGTCCACAGCGGGATTGGAGTAATACCCCGCATTGAATCCAAACGGAGAACTGTTCTTGGAATGCAGAACTTGCTCCAGCCAAACATCGCAGGACATACCCCAGCTCATTTGCGAAACGCCTACGTCGTCTGGCACCCCGGATCGCCATTCGTTGCAATAGGAAACCCAGTCCTCGGTTCGAAGAACTTCTGCACCGAATCCGACTGCCTCAAGACTCTTCGCCAGATCCTCGCAAATCCGCGTGGGCATGAGTTGGCCCGAGCCGGCGTTCGCCGTCATTATGCGCAATCGCCAGCCAGGTGGGACTCTTGCTTCCGCCAAAAGCTGCCGGGCACGCTCGGGGTTGAATTCATAAGGGAATGCATATTTCTCATCGAAGGCTGGCGATGCGGGCGGTAACATGCCGGACGGGACACTGGTGTGCCCACAAAAGATGCGGTTGCTCAGTCCTTCTCGATCAACTGCATGCGCGATTGCGTGACGCACTCGAACGTCACTCAAGACGGGGTCTCGCATGTTGAAAATGAAATACCAGACATAAGGCACCTGGCCTTCAATGACGACAAATCCACGCCGTTCTAATTCGTCGAGATCGCTCCCTTCCAGGCCATAGGCCAGATCGGCATCGCCATTGAGCAGTGCGTTGTACCGATCTTCAAGGCTTGGATACGGCTTGAACTCTATGCCCTTGAGCTTGGGCGAACCACCCCAGTAATCCTCATTCCGCCGTAGCCGGATACCGCTGCCGAAAGGTGTTGAAAAGCGATTGTCGAAACGAAATGGGCCGGTACCCGGCGCATGGTCGGCAATGCCTGAATTGCCGTGCTTTTTCAGGGCCTCTGGACTGACAAAGACGTGCGCCCCTGGCGCGTCCTCCTGTGTCATATACCGTAGGAACTCTGGAAAGGAGTCCTTCAGCGTGACAAGGATCTTCATAGGCCCCGTGACTTCCACGGACTTGAGCGCTTCGAGACCAATTCGGTTGTAATCGGCCGCCACAGGAGAATATTGAGGCGCATCGGGGTTCCACATGCGTTCTATGTTGAACAGCACGGCCTCCGCATCGAACGGGGTTCCATCGTGGAATCGTACATTTTCCCGCAAGCGAAACAGATACTTGAGTCCATCGTCGGAGATCTCGACCGAAGTAGCAAGCGCGGGTACGAGTCGTGTCGGACTGGCTACCTCATCTTCCAGATCGTCCTCATAGAGGCTCTCGAATATCTGCTGGACAACTCTTCCCGTGTTCCAACCACCAAACGACGCGGGCGGATCGATCGCGTCGACCTCCCAGTCAAGGGCGACACGCAGAATAGAGTCTGAAGTCCTTGGAGGTACCATCACAACGCTTCCTTCGGCTTAATTTGAAAATTTGGATCGTCTAACTCCGACCCGCAGGCCAGAACCTGGTCGGCGACACTGGTCATCGATGCGCGTCCTTCCAGGGACCAGCGTCGGATGCACTGATACGCCTGCTCCTCGCTGATCGATCTCTCCGCAGCTAGATGCCGGACTGCGTTGTTCACCACGCGGCGCGATCGCAGAGTTTCTTCCAGTTTCGCGATTTTATTGTTCTGGCGGCGTTCGAACCGGCAACGTGAACTTGCAACTGTCAGCGTCGACAATATCCCGAAGGGATGGATGGGCTTGCCGATCACTGCCTGCACCTCTGCTTCAAGCAATTCGCGCACTACCGTAGGGCTCTCATATTCGATGATACCGATGAGAGTGCCGTCGCGATCTCTCTTCAGAGCGCTAACATCGAGCGAAGAATGGTCGCCAAAGATACAGAAAACGATGTCGGCATGAGCCGGCCAACGATCAGGGACTGGCCACATGGTGTCGACTTGGCATCCGATACGCTTCAAGTGCCGGACAAGTTCACTGCAGACCGAATCCGGCGGATGGATCACACACGCTCGAAGTTTTCGCAGTTCACGGATCAACGCCTCACCGGACATTGTCGACTTCCTCGTACCCCTGATCGCTGTCGATGCGGCCTAGGCCAACGTAGTTCACAAGGTACGGGTCCGGTTTCATTGCCCTCTTGAACTCCGCGACGATCCGGAATTTACGTCCCGCCTCCGTCATTCCGATTCGAGGCCAGAGGTAGGTATGGCTGTTGTCCGGATCGACCATGACGACGCCTTGGGGCGCTGAGATCTCGAGGCCGAGTACCTCAGTGCGAAGCCGTTCCGCATCCAGCGTGCCCGCACGTTCCAGCGCCCGCGCAAAGAGAAACACTGTAAAATACGCCGCCTCAGCACAGGTATCGGCCGGACGCTTTGCCCCGAAACGTTGGTGATAATTGGCAACAAAGCTCTTGTTTCGCGGCGATTGTACCGTTTCGAAATAGGGCGCGGAGACAATGTGGCCCGGCCGAGGCTCAAACCACATTTCTTGAAGGTGCGCCTCGTTGGTCGTAAGGGAGGCGATTGGCGTAACGGTCGGGTCGAGGTTCTCGGCCGTGTAGGCATCGTAAAGTGCCGCTATTCCCGGCCCCACCACTGTCGAGAAGATGACATCGGCAGCGAGCGATCGCGCCTGCTTGACCACATCCACAAAGGCATCCCTCTGAGCGCTGAAGGCCAAGTAGTATTCGCCGACGATGCTCCCTCCGATCTCGGATAGTAAGTCGCGCATGATCCTGTTGGATTCACGCGGGAAGAGATAGTCCGTGCCGACGCACATCAGCTTGCGTCCATAGCGCGGGAAGAGGTATTCGGCGAGAGGAAGATGAAGCTGATTGGGTGCAGGGCCAGTGTAGATGACGCTCGACGAATATTCGAATCCCTCGTAGCCGATCGAATACCAGAGCAAGCCTCCCCGGCGCTCGACGGCCGGAACGACCGCCTTTCGGCTGTAGGAGGCCGAGCAGCCGAATATATTGGTCACTCCTCGGTCCATGAGGAGGGTGTTGGCCAGTTGGGCGTAGCGCTGCGGATCAGAGGCTGGATCCAGGATCAAGGGAGAAATCGGCTTTCCAAGCACGCCACCGGCAGCGTTTATCTCGGAAATGGCGAGCAACGTTCCCTGCAACTGCGAAGTCTCGGCTATCGCCGTGATCCCACTCCTTGAGTACAGAACACCCACGGGCCATGTACTTTCCGAGCGATAGGACTCCTGCAATTCACCGATACCGGGCATCTGACGATTCGTCTTTAGGTTGCAAACAGGCGAAGCGGATTACGCTGAAATTGCAGCATCGCAATCTCCAATTCGAGCGTAGTTGAACTCATGTCGTCCAAATCCAGGAGGAGCGCCTCTTCCGCAGCCTGGGCAATAATCGGGACACATTGATGGAGATACACCTGTGCTTCTGCCGACCCCATCCGGCCTAGGCGCACTGCGGCCGAAAAGAGGCTACTGGCCGTGCCGCGCAGCTCCGCAAGGACCGTGTGTTCGATACCTATTCCGCGGGAGGCCGACACGGCTGCTGCGACGACGGCCAGGTTGCCGGCCCCGCGTAACAGCACTTCGCGACAGAATGGATCAAGCGCTTCGTGCGGCCAGACCTGAAGCGCGAGCTTTGCCAGCTGTCGGCCGCACGATGTCGACGCGTTGCGGGCCGGCACGGACAGCTTTGTTGCCAAAAGACACTCGTCGACATCATGCAGTTGGTCGATGCTGGCCTCTGAAAACATCCGATGTGCATGCGCAGCGGCGACGGCGTCGCAGCGGCCCGAGCCATGTAGCAGCACCGCTTTGACGACTTCGATGATTTGGGCCGAGCTTTTTGGAAGTTCCTCCAGAATTCCTTCCAATCCGCTAGAGTGGACATAACGCCCGATCGGCAGCGAAGTGTCGGCCAGTTGAAGGGCCGTCAAGAAGCTCGCGTCAGTCCACATTTCATTCATGGGTTAGCCCCGTCATAAGAAGGGGGCGAGAGGCGCCCAATCGGACGCGGTCGAAACGCAGCGACAGTTCGCCCAGCTTAAGATCACTAACCGTCTTCGTCATGAGATCCTCACTCGACAGCATCGGCATGAGGATACAGCAGCCATCCACCTCGACCGGTACGTGCTGGTTGCCAAATGCGTGACCGATAAGCGCGGCTTGCCGAACGATATCCGGCACCGAGCTGGTCTGGCTGAGGTCAACGATGAGGGCGAGCTCCTCTGGCCTGCGCACGACCACCGTATGATCCTCGTCGTTATATAGAACTGCCCCGTGAAAAAGGTACTGGCTATGCTGCATTGATAACGCGAAATCGAGCCCGCCCTTCGTACGCCGCCGCAGGAGCCGCTTAGCGGCCTCCGCCCAAGGCACGTCGATGAAATCCAATGTCCCAGTGGCATCTTCGACCGAACCGACGGAGCCAACTATTCCGTTCGAGACAAGCATGGGACCTATTTCCTCCTATATGGCGCTGGCGCCCCAATCATTTGCATTCGAATCCGCGACCAAGCCTCTTCCATCAGCCGCGTGATTGTTGGGGACGACCGGGCAAGGACACGCACGATGATGCCGACCGCTCCGGGCAGGGCGCCTACGCCCAGTCGAAAATCCTCTCCCGTCATGTCCAGACTTGAAGCGGCGTCGTAGACGCCCTTGGCGTTGCCGCCTGGAATAAGCGCCAGCAGGGTTCCCGCATAGAGAAAGCGGCCTAGGACGCCTCTTACATTGATTGGCATCGTAGTCGGCTCCATGAGAATGCGTTCCGTAAAAAGCGTGCTGCTGTCGATCCTGATTCGCGTTTCCAGCTTGAGGCGGTTGAACGCAAAAACCTCGCCGCGCGCCAAACGTCCCGGCGCAATGATTTCGCTTGCGATGAGCATCGCCCCGTCGTCGAGGTCGATCGTCGTCTCCTGGTTGTAGGAGGACTGCGCCTGCGGTATGAGCTGGTCCGGCAGGTACTCAATGTAAGACCCTCGCTTTGCCTCCAACTGCACCTTTTGAAAGGCTGATCCCTCGAGCATGCGATGCAGCTTGGTCGCGGACGTGCTGGTGACGTGAAGTTTTGCGCCGTTGCGCGCAGCAAGCCGCAATTCCAGCCTGTCGCCGCTGAAAACAGCGCCAGAAGGGTTCTGGACATATACGAAAGCCATGCCAGGCTGCCCTTCGTCCAAAAAAAGTGGCGTTGTAAAATGCAACGGAAATCTCTGGGCCCGCTGCATCAGTTGTGTTTTCCCGCGGCAGTCGGCCGCGAATTCTAGGTCTAGTAGTCCGGACGATCGTGTCATCTCCCATCAATGAAAACAGCCAAAGAGAGCATCCCTTTTTATGGTCGCAAAGACCTCGGAGGCACCGTCCGGCGACCGCAAGTTGGTGTAGATGGTCCCCTTTTCAGGGCGGTTGACCTGGACGTCATGCCGGATGCGATTCAAATCAGCACCCACATACGGAGCGAGGTCGACTTTGTTGACGACAAGCAGGTCTGCCTGGAGCATCCCAATGCCCCGCTTGCGCGGTATGTCGTCGCCCGCGGCGACGTCGATCACGAAGATCCAGTAGTCGACGAGTTCGGAGGAGAATGTCGCCGCCAAATTGTCCCCGCCGCTCTCGATAAGGATCAGATCGAGCGGGTTGTCGCGTTCCAGCGCGTCAGCGGCCTGAATGTTAACCGAGGGGTCCTCGCGGATCGCGGTGTGAGGGCACGCGCCGGTTTCAACGCCGATGACCAGAGTTTCCTCAATCAGGCCGCTCGCCTTGACTCGCATTGCGTCCTCAAGGGTCACAAGGTCGTTGGTGATGACCGCGGGTTTCAACCCCGCCTCATGGATAAGGGGCAGGAGACGCTCGATTAGCCTCGTCTTCCCAGAGCCCACCGGACCACCGATGCCGATGCGAATGGCCTTTGTGGACATGGGTCTCTCCTATTTCAATGTGTAAAGAGCGCCAAGCGGCACCTTGCCGGCTGGAAGGGACGTGCAGTGCTCACCGTCAACTTCCACTCTGTAGGTTTCCGGATCCACCGTTACCCTCGGCGCCTTATCGTTCCAGAGCATGTCTCTCTTGGAGAGCTTTCGTGTTCCGGAAACGGGCACGCAGCGTGCCCGCAGTTGCAGCTTCCCGGCAATGTCGCGGTCGATCGCCAGCTGTGACATGAAGCGCATCGAAAGCGACTGAGCAGCGCGCCCGAACCAGCCCCATTGGGGCCGATAGCGCAGCGGCTCGCAGCAATAGAGGGAGGCATTCGCCTCGCCCATCACGGCCATCACTGGGAATCCCGACTTGAAGACGACCTCAGGCTTGACGCCGAACAGTCCCGGCTTCCAGAGCACGAGATCGGCCAGCTTACCCGGTTCGAGCGAACCGACATATTTGTCCACGCCGAACATGCGCGCCGGATTGATGGTGTATTTGGCGATGAACCGCTTGATCCGGGTGTTGTCGTTGCCGCGGCCGCTGTCCTCTGGGAGGGCGCCTCGCTGCGCCTTCATGCGGGATGCGGTCTGCCAGGTGCGAATGATGGTTTCGGCAATGCGTCCCATCCCTTGGGAGTCCGACCCTATAGCGCTAATGGCGCCAATATCGTGCAGCACACCTTCGGCGGCGATAGTTTCGTGTCGTATCCGGGATTCGGCGAAGGCAATATCCTCTGGCAACCTCGGATTGAGGTGATGACTGACCATCGCCATGTCGAAATGCTCGTCGAATGTATTAACGGTGTACGGATTTGTCGGGTTGGTCGACGAAGGTAGGACGTTCTCGAAGCCGCACACTTTGATGATGTCGGGGGCATGCCCCCCGCCCGCACCTTCGACGTGGTAGGCGTGGATGGTGCGGCCATCGATTGCTTTCAAGGTGCGCTCCAGAAATCCAAACTCGTTGAGCGTGTCAGTGTGCAACTGGATCTGCACGTCCGCCTCGTCGGCGGCCACAAGCGCCGAATTGATTGCAGCGGTTGTGGCGCCCCAATCCTCGTGAATCTTGAGCCCCGCGGCCCCAGCCTCAAGCTGCTCAATCAGAGGCTCATGGCTATCCGAAGCCGCCTTTCCGAAGAACCCGAAATTAAGCGGGAACGCCTCGGCTGCCTGGAGCATGTGTCCGAGATTCACGGTGCCGGTCGAGGCGATCGGAACTGTGGTGGCACCCAGTCCACCGCCGAACAGGGTGGTGATGCCACTGGCCAGTGCCTCTTCGCATTGACCCGGATCGATGAAATGGACATGGCAATCGAGGCCGCCAGGGGTAACGATCAGCCCCTCCGCTGCGCGAACATCGGTGTTGGTGCCGACGACGAGTTTGGGGTCCACACCGTCCATGATCCTGGGGTCGCCGGCCTTGCCGACACCGACGATCAAGCCATCCTTGATTCCTATGTCGGCTTTGACGATGCCGAGCACCGGATCGATGATAGTGGCATTTGTCATCACCAGATCGAGTGCACCGTCTGCCGCAGTGATACGGCCATGACAGCCGGTGCCCACTCGCAAAGTTTTTCCCGCTCCGAAGACGAGTTCGTCGCCCGGAACCAGAAGGTCTCGTTCGACCTCCGCCCACAGATCGGTGTCTCCGAGACGGACCTGGTCTCCCGTTGTTGGTCCGTACAGCTCGACATATTGGCGGCGCGACAGCGTTTTAGCCATGATGAGCTCCCTTGAAGCCTTCGGCAGCCGCGCGTGCAATCGCTCTGCGCTTCACCTCCGGATCGTCCAGGCCACCATCGGTCAAGTTGTTAAGTCCTTCGACCCATCGCTCGCCGCCGATGGCGACAAGGTCGACGGTCTTCTCGTCGCCTGGCTCAAAGCGCACAGTAGTTCCCGCTGGAATGTCGAGACGGAAGCCAAACGCTGCGGCCCGGTCAAACTCCAACTCAGGGTTCACTTCGAAGAAGTGGAAATGGGAGCCGATCTGGATGGGGCGATCGCCAAGGTTGCGAACGACGACACGCGTCGTCGCACGACCGCCATTGATCTCTATTCCTTCTTTCGCCAGGCGATAGCAGCCAGGCCTGTCCTCTTCATCGGCGTTCTGGGGCAGACCAAGGGGGTCGTGGACGCAAACGAGCTTCTGACCGTCCGGAAACATCGGCTCGATCATCAGCATTTCCAGAAGCGGCACGACGCCCGACTGAACCTCCCCGGGTTGCAATACCGTGCGGCCGAAGGCCATCAACTCCGAGACCGATCTTCCTCTCCTGGCCTCTTCGTGGATGGCGTCGGCTATTACCGCTCTGGCCTCCGGCAAATTCAACAGCATGCCCTCGGCCCGACGGCGTCGGGCCATTTCCGCGGCGACGAAAATCAGCAGTCTGTCGCTTTCTCTGTTGGTCAGATACACGAGATACCCTCGGCCATTTCGAAGTTGTTTTCAGGAGGATCAGAGGCTGATGTGGGCCGCGATCTTTTCGCGCGTATCCGGCTCCCGTGTGTTGCCAGATCCTGATATCTCGCCTTTATCCAGGAGGACGTATCTATCGGAGACAGCGTGAGTGAACGGAATATTCTGCTCAACCAACAGAACGCCAAGGCCCGAACGATCCCTCTCCGTTCTGATAATTTTCACCAGGTTGGAGATGATCGAAGGCTGCATGCCTTCGGTTATTTCATCAATCAGGAGCACTTTGGCCCCGACGGCGAGGGAGCGTGCCATCAGGAGCATCTTTTGTTCGCCCCCACTGAGCGTGCCGGCCTTTTGTTGCAAGCGCCGGAGGAGAAACGGAAAGCAACGGCCGATCGTCTCCCTTGCTTCGTTCCAGTTCACGGAGCCACGCAACGCCAAGCGAACGTTTTCCTCGACTGTAAGGTCCTGAAACAACGCCTTTTCCTGCGGTACGTAGGCCACTCCAAGCCGGGCAATCTGATGAGGCCGACTGTCGCTGATGGGATGCCGCGCCATCGCGACTGAGCCTGAAAACTTCGGCAAATATCCCATAATCGACTTGAGAAGCGTACTCTTTCCCATGCCGTTCTTGCCGACCACGGCGACGATTTCGCCGCGGGCGATCTTCAAGTCAACGTTTCGTATTACCGTTGCCTGTCCATATCCGCTGCTTAGACCATTCACAGCGAGCACTGCTTCCGTCATGATCCAATCCTCCTCAATGCCCGGACCCGGCATATACCGTTTTGACGAGCTCGGAATTCACAACCTCATCAACCGAGCCGTTGAGAACAATTCGGCCTTGATGCAGAACGATCACCCGTGAAGAAATATCGCGGACGAAATCGAGATCGTGCTCCACGAGCAGGATGCAGAGTTGCTCTGTTGTGGCGAGTTCCGTCAGGATCGTTCCGATCAGTGTGCGTTCAGCCTTGGTGAGACCTGCCGTCGGCTCATCCAGAAGGATAACCTTGGGCTCGAGAGCCAACACCATGGCCAGTTCGAGCGCCTGCTTCTTTCCATGCGAAAGAAGTTGCGCAGGTACGTCCAGATCACTGTGCAGTCCCGTGGCCCGGACGACATGCATGGCGGCAGGTGGAAGGTGACAAACACCGGATTTCTTCCACTTGGACAAGGGATCCAGGCGCGCCCGGGCAATCTGAAGGCACTCACCGACTGTCAAGGTGTCGAAAACGTTGGCCATCTGGAACTTGCGCCCAACACCGAGACGCACGCACTCCTCAGGCGGACGATGATCGATGTCGTGGCCCCCGATTGAAATCGTGCCGCCGCTGCGCTTTGAGCCGTCGGCGATGCAGGTCATGAGGGTGGTCTTGCCGGCACCGTTCGGTCCCACGAGACTGACGATCTCGCCATAGGTGGCTTCGAAGTCGATGCCTGACAGTACCTCGAGGCTGCCGAACCGCTTCTCGACCCCACTCACCACAAGCGCCGGTCCAGCCGCAACAATGTCGCGAATGTCGCGTTCGATTCTGGGTGCCTTGCGCAGTTCTAGCCGCGAGGATTGCTCCGGCTGGGCCTTGCCCGTGCGACCACGAAGCAAGTTGGCGGTATTCGAAATCAGCGGCAGGATACCGCGCGGCAGGGCCACGATGACCGAAACAAAGATTATCCCGATAACAAGCTTCCACACGAAGGGAAAGTCGCCCTGCAGATGTGCACTGGCATAATCGATGATGATCGTTCCGATCACCGGACCGAATAGCGTGCCTCGCCCGCCCAATGCGACCCAGATCAGTAGCTCGGTTCCGAACGTGAAGCCGGCAATTTCAGGTGCAACCACCATCGTATAATTGGCGTAGATCCAGCCAGCAATCGCACCGATTGCGGCACAGATCAGAAAGATCACCGCCTTGATGTTGGACGTGTTCAAGCCGAGATACTTGCACCGTTGCTCATTTTCCCGGATTGCGATCAAAAGCCGTCCGGCGTCGCTGCGCGTGTACATCCAGGCCCCTGTCGTTAGTACGACCAGCCAGACCCCGACGGCCCAGAACCACGCTTCGGTACTGAGGGGGATGGTGTCGAAGCCGGTGAGGCCACTACTCGAGCCGGTATATGTACCGCCAGAAAATAGAAGCTGTGTGACCACGATTGGCAGGACGAGAGTGATCACCGACGCATAAAGTGCCGACGCGCCATGCCAGAAAGCCAGGAATGCAACCAACCCTGCCAACGCGACCGCGACCGCGATGCCGATCAGGACGGCGGCAAATGCATATCCAGGCGAAAAGCCGCCATAGGTGAATACCAGTGCCGTTGCGTAGGCGCCCGCCGCGAAGAACGCCGACTGGCCGAAGGTTAGGACTCCGAGATAGCCCCACAGGATGTCGACCGACAGCGCCATTGCGGCATAGATCATCGACCTCACCAGCACGTTCACGGAATACGCGTCCATGAAGAACGGTGCGGCGGCAACGCCGATCAGAACAATCGATGCTGCAACCACCGCCTTTGTCAGCGGGCGGACCTGAGTTCGTCGAAGGGACCTGCCTCCCAATTCCTTCACGTTTGCGTCACTCATAAGAAAATCCCTGCGGACGGATACGAAGTATGACAGCGGCCAGCGCAGCGATCGTCATGCCGCCGAGCACCGAACCGAAATAGTTGCTCACAACGACTTGAGCACCGCCCAGGACAACGCTCGCAACGGCCAGGCTGTATAGGGAAGACCCCGAAACGAGCACGAGCATGAAGGCGCTGATCAGCCAGGCGACGCCCATGTTTGGATCGACGCTGGACAGGGGCGTTATCAGAGCCCCGGCCACCGCCGCCAGACCGGAGCCGAGCGTGAACGTGATGGAGCGGACGAGGCCGCTGTTGATCCCGAGCCCCCGCGCGAGGTCCTCGTTCATGATGACCGCGCGTGTGGACAGGCCCAGTGACGTGCCCCGCAGCGCTGCTGTCAAGCCAAGGCCGAGCAACAACGCGAGGGCAGTCAGGACCAATCGATAGGTGGAGTAGGGCTCACCAAGGATGCTGATCACGCCCCTGATGGGAGGTTCGGCGAAATGAACACCGCGATCAAAGACCAAGGTGATGACCTGGCCGATGATGATGCTCAGGCCCCAGGTGGCCAGAATCGCATCGAGGGGGCGGTTGTAGAGTGAGCGCACCACGACACGCTCCATGCCGAATCCGACGATTCCGCCGAAGATCGCCGCCAAGGGTATGCCGATCCAGGGATTTAAGCCCAGCGCGGTAGCGATCACAGCGGCATAACCGCCAAGCGTCATCAATCCACCATGAGCGAAGTTGATGAGCTTCATGACGCCGAACACAAGAAGCAATCCCGATGACACAATGTACAATATTGCCGCAGTTGTAATGATATCAAGCAGTACCGGAACCATCTAAGTCTCCGAGAATTCCTCAGCGGCGAGCTGTATTAATCTTTCGGATTGGTCGCCTACAAAAGACGATACGACCACGCCCCGGCACTAATACAGCATCGCCATATTGGGTCAGCAGCGTAAGGCGCTGTCCGTCACAGCTTGGGGCACTGCTCGCCCGGATCCACGTTCGGGTTCGACACAATGATCTTGGTATCGCCCTGCGCATTGACTTGCGCGAGGTACATCGTGAGCGGTGCATGACGCTGCTTCGACATCTGCACCGGACCGCGAGGACCATCGAAAGTCACTTCGCTCAGAGCCTTTACAACGGCATCCGTTTCCGTCGTACCGGCCTTTTTAACAGCCAGGGCGTAAAGCATGACTGCATCGTACTGTGGCACTGACAGTTCATTCGGCGTTTCGGTCTTGTCCCCAAATTTCGCTTTGAGCGCCTTCAGGAACTGCGCGTTCTTGTCAGAGTCGATACCGGTGAAGTAGGTGCCGCCGAGATAGATTCCTTCGGCATCGGGTCCCAGGGTCTTTGCGGTACCTTCATCAAGCGCGTAATTGCCGTATTTGGCGGTGATGCCAGCCGATCGCAACTGCTTCGTGAAAGTGACGTTCGGTGCGCCGGCAGCGGTGGAGGTGATGATGGCGTCCGGAGCAGTGGCTCGGATCTTGCTAACGATTGCTGTCCAATCGGTTGCATCCATCGGATTGTATTCTTCTCCAACGACTGTTCCGCCCTTCTTGGTGATGTATTTGTTCGTATCACCAAGAAGACCGCGACCGAACGCGTAGTCGCTGCCAACCAAAAAAAATGACTTGGCGCCAAGATCTTTCATAAAATAATTGACCATAAGGGAAACCATCTGCTGTGGCACCCATGCGTCAATGTGCTGATACTTATTGCAGGAAGCGCCTTCATAGAAGGAAGTGTAGATGTATGGAACCTTACCGCGTGTGATAATCGGCAGGCCGGCGTTGCGAGCCGCAGTCGTTTCCATTGCAACGATGGCATCGACGCTCTTTTGAAAGACGAGGGAGTCGTAGGCTTTCTGCGCTCCAGCAGCGCCTGACGCGTCATCGGCGACTTCTATGGTGAGCTTTCTGTTCAGCAACCCGCCGGCGTCATTGATTTCGGAGACTGCAAGCTCGGTTGCCTGAACCACGGACGGAGCCACGACGCTGTTTGCGCCGCTCAAGCCGACAGGAATCCCCAACACAATCGGCTTATCTTGCGCGATTGCGCTCCCGGCCCAAATAGCAGTTGCAGCAAGCAGTACGGAAATTTTCTGCATTGACGGCTTCATTTGCGTTCCCCTTGTGATTTCTTTGCCGCTCAAAGTGTCAACTAACATCGTTTCCCTAGCGCAGACGGCAGCCGTCAGCCTGGTGAAATGATATCGACAATTTTGAGAATGGAAATTAACCTACACCTCCGCGCTTCCAGGATACTATCCTTGAGCGTTGGGCGTGGTTTGAGGGGTGGCTATCCCGCCACCGTTAGAAATGTTGGCACATATGGAAAAGCACGTCAATGGCTAGATTCAAGGGAGGGCTACGCCGGAGACTCCCATGCTTCCTGTCTGTTCGGGACCAGCGTCTCTCATGGCCTTGTAGCAGACGGCCTGTGCGCCGCAGTCTTTCTAAAGTGTTGACATTGGGCTAAGCTGCGATCCCGGATTGATTTTTTTCTCCGCGTGCATCCCGCTCGCTGGCGCCAAGTGTCGACAACATTAATCATTTCTTGATGTGCCGAGCCTGACGGTCAACCACGCCCTAGGCGTGGAAGGACCCTGCACTTCGGCGCCCGTACCGGCTAAGGCCGACGACATCGACACCGAACACGGCGTCGCCGTCCTCGATGGTTCGCTAAAACCAAGCTCTCAACCGGTGAATCTGACGGACGGAAGGCCGGTCGATCGGCTGTAGCCAGAGGTGGCGTCACCCAATTGAGCTTGCCCCGCCATTCGGCTCGAAAGAAGTGGCGGACATCCTCCCTTGCCACGGCGCGGCGTAAGGGCAATGACGGCCGCCTTCGACGCGAGGAACTCCACAGCTCCATAGAGTTGTACCGAACCGTCCTGCCTGCCACATCGCGATGCTGCAAAGCACCCACCTCCATCCGTCGCATCGCGCCGGTTGGCGACGATATCACCGCGTCAAACGCGACTTGTGCCAAAGCTGCAAAACGATCTCGAACTGGGTACCGATAGCGGCTCACCGTCGAGCGCCTCGCTGTGGCCGAGTACTGAATGAGGGAGAACCGATGATCACGCTCGCCGTGCAGGCAGCGCCGAGTCCTTCTGAACGAAACCCAAGCCTCGTTCACTCCGGCCTGCAACGAGGTCCGAGGACCGGCGGGTGCGCTCCGTTCAGCACGCCGACCTCATAGGAACCTCCAGATTAGAATTGACCTAAAAACGAAGCTCGGCTTGCCGAGCGAGACTCGCTACCCGAGAAAAAATGTTGGTTTAATATAGTATAGACCTTGTAGTCTTAACGCTTCATATCGGTGAAAAACAGCGCGACAGCCATTGCCCGGTTGTTTACCTGGAGCTTATCGTACATATTTCTGAGATGATACTTGACTGTGTTCTCCGAAATGCCTGTCATGGTCGCTATCTGTTGATTAGTCCAACCATTGACTAGTACGGAGAGTAATTCACGTTCGCGCGTTGTTAGGCGCGACAATGGCGTTTCGTTAATTTTGGAGACATCTATGAAGGGTACGCAGATGCGGCCGTTAGCGACCGCAGCAACCGTGTCGAACAGAATGTCGGGGTCGTCGAACTGATAACAGAAGCCGTGGGCGCCGAGGCGTATACACTGCTTCAGAATGCCCATGTCGTGATCATCGGAGAAGATGACCACGCGCGTCGCGGACTGCCGACGACGAAGTTCGATCAATATTTCGCCCGCGTTCATATCGGACAGCTTCCAGCCGAGGATTGCGACGTCGAAGGCCGTCTGGGTCTCCTCCAATGCTTTCAGAAACGCCGTGCCGCTGTGAATGCCGGCGGTGAAGTCGAAACGTTCATCGCGGCTGATGATGTCGCGTAAGGCCGAGATGACCAGCTGATTGCGCTCGGCAATCAGTACCCTTTTCGGCCATGTCGGCTTTTTGACGTCACCGCCATGCATCGATCAACCGCAAGTTTCGAGAGCAACCCCTCGGCCGGCATCACGGGAGGCCGCGGTGAAAGTGTTGGCCATCACAAGTGCAATCGTCATCGGCCCCACGTCGCAGGGCACGGGTGTTATGGCGCCTGCCCTTGTGGCCGCTTCTCCGTAAACCACGTCGCCGACTAGGCGGCTCTTGCCGTTGCTGCCGTCGGAAATGCGGTTGATGCCGACGTCAATCACCGTGACGCCGGGCTTGATCCAGTCCGCCTTGGTCATTTCAGGTCTACGAACAGCTGCAACGAGGATGTCGGCGCTTCGCGGCAGGTTCTTTGTGGGGCTGTGCGCGACGGTCACGGTAGCGTTGGCGCGGAGCAGGAGGTTGGCCATCGGCTTGCCTACTATGTTGGAGCGGCCGACAACCAAGGCATTCAGCCCCGACAGATCACGGCCGTGCACGTGCTCAATCAAAAGCATCGACCCGGCCGGTGTGCAGGACACGAACGCAGTGTCGAGTTCACCCGTGCCGAGCTTACCGACATTGATGAAGTGGAACCCGTCGACATCTTTCTCCGGGGCAATCGTCTGGGTGATGCGGCTGGAATCGATATGATCCGGGAGGGGCAACTGTACCAAGACGCCGTGGATCCTAGGATCGGCATTAAGCTTTTCGACCGGCGCAATCACTTCTTTCTCGGGCGTCTGCGTCGGCAGCGCGTGCTCGGCCGAATGGAAGCCGCATCCCTTTGCTTTCTTCCCTTTAAACGCGACATAGACACTCGCCGGATCCTGGCCGACTATAATGACGGCTATACCCGGGACCACGCCGGTTTCCGCGGTCAGTTGCTCGGCGGCCACCTTAAGTTTTGCAAGCACATCCGCTGCAGCCTCGTTGCCGTCGATTGTTTTTGACATGTTCAAACTCCTTCGGTGCTGCCTTGCTCAGCTAAGGCCCTCGATCTGACCCTGCTCGTTGAGAAAGATCTTTTCCGAGGACGGCGTCTTGGGCAGGCCGGGCATGGTCATGACCTCGCCGCAGATGATGACGACGAAGCCGGCGCCGGCCGAGAGCCTGACCTCGCGCACCGGCACAGTGTGGCCGGTCGGCGCGCCGCGCAGGTTCGGGTCGGTCGAGAAGGAGTACTGGGT
>NZ_JARTVT010000053.1:0-19117 GCF_029625685.1 Mesorhizobium sp. WSM4976 | reverse complement strand
ACCAACGTCACGCAGCAAGAGCATGCTGACGAACAGAGAGACCTTGACTGCACGCTCCACTTCCTTCCGCTCTTAGGACGTTGTCGGTCATGACGCGGGCTATCGTGACGCCGAGGCTGGCGTAGTAGGCCACCGCCGCCTTGAGGAAGGCGATGGCGCTTTCTTTTTTCTCGTCGGGCAGGATCTGCGAGAAGGCGATGCGGGAGGCGTCGTCGATGCAGACATGGACGAACTCCCAACTGCTGCCGCGCGAGCTGGCATTGCCGGTGCGCTTGCCGGTAATGCGATGACCGATGCGCTCGAAACGACCGAGCTTCTTGATATCGATATGGATCATCTCGCCAGGATGCTCGCGCTCGTAGCGTCGGATCGGCTCGGCCGGTTCGATATCCCGCAACCGCGACAGTCCGGCACGCTTGAGAACCCGGCTAACGGTGGCGGGCGAGACGCCGACCTCATGGGCGATGTGCTTGCCGGTCCAACGTTGCCGCCGCAGCGCCATGATGCGCTCGGCGATCAACGCAGCGGTGGCCTGCGGCATATTGGCGGGCCGCGAGGAACGGTCGATCATGCCGGCCCGCCCTTCGGACTTGTAGCGCTCGACCCAGCGCGCCACGATCTTGGCCGACACGCCGTAGACACGCGCCGCATGGGCTTTGGAGAAAGCGCCTTCTATCACCGACAGCGCCATCTCCTCTCGACGCAGCGGTGTGAGACGGGCATTCTTATGGATGTTCATTCGGACCCTCCGGTGAGTGCTGAAGCTTGGTAACTCCAGTCTCCCCGGTCCGGTCCGAATGGACAACCTCCCGAAAGCTCACAGCTAGTCGTGCGGTTATATAGTTTCCGAGGATGGCCCGCTTGCATACCTGCCTGCCGGTAATCTCTAACCCTTGACTTAGGGCGATGGCTATCGGTTATGCGGCTTGAAAGCGAAGAGGTGGACCCTTCGTCGAGCGCCGGTACGATATGGAGTGCTGCTCCGGGCTAATACCCATCCAGACAGAGCGGAACCTTCTATCACGTCAGACGCTCGGACAGTTGCCAAACCCCGATTTCCTGGGAACTGAATTGTGCTCGCCACCGGGTCCATTTTGCCGGCGCGTCTGTGGTGCAGGCCCCGATCAGCCTGACCAATGGCACAGGAACGCTTCTATGACCGAGCACTGCGAATTTGTCAGCTGGCGAACAATTCCTTGTAGCCGCTCGTCACCATCCAGTTCGCACGGTCGAGATGACTACGAAGCGCCTTCCTGGCGCGCTCCGGTTCAAGTGCCGGATCAATGCCGAGGATCAGTTGGGCCATTTCCTCTTCGGGCGCCTCATCGGCTGAGGCGTCCAGGAGCCTCATATAGATGGTAAAGTGCGCCCTGTCGTAGGCGGTAAGACGGTCAGACCAAGGGACTTCGTCGAGCAGTGTTGAGCTTTGAGTCCTATCTGTTCCCGTTGATTGATTCATGTCTGCCGCGAACCTCGCATGTTGATCGCTGGATCCAAGGCAGAATATCCCAAAATGGGATAATCCGAAACGGGGATTAGTCGCTGAGCCGGTCTCTACCTGCCGGTTCACCTAAATGCCCAAATCTCTTCGATCTCCCCGCCACCAGCGGTTTCTGGCCCAGTTGATCTCACTGCGCAATGTCAAAGGGCTGACGCAGGCGCAGGTGGCTGAGAAGCTTGGTCGTCCGCAATCTTTCGTGGCGAAATATGAGGGTGGCGAACGGCGTCTCGATGTCATTGAGTTTCTCGACGTAACTGCGGCCCTCGATGCTGATCCGTGTGAGATTCTGTTGAGCCTGCGCACGTAGTGGGCGCCCGCGCCCATCACCGCGCGTGCCGTGTGCCGGTGGGTCGAGCCCCGATTTTCTTGGCTCTGGCGTCTCGACCATTCCGCTGCGCCTCCTAGCGCGTCGTTAGACTCTCGCAATTCGCTCTGTTTTGTGCCTTTCTCAGCAGGTGGCGCCGCATCCTTCTAGGCCCGCCGCGGCGTCCCGCAACCCTTAGCCAGCTGTGAGCTTTCAGTAGGTTGTCCATCCGGCCCTTCGGATGCGGTGCGGCTCAGACGGCGGACCCGTTCCTGTCATGATTCGCCGCCGCACCCATTCCTGGGAAGCAGCCATTGGCGAGCGGAGGACAAAATGATGAGACAGCGAAGCGCTGGGCCATCCGCGCTGTGGTGATACGTCGATGCATGGCGGTTGCGCGACTTCGTTGCTTGAAGCGAAGCGACCGCACCGCCCATTTCGTCAACTGGCGAACAAATCCTTGTAGCCGCTCGTCACCACCCAGTTTGCACGGTCGAGATGACTGCGAAGAACGTTGCGTGCGCGCTCAGGTTCGCGTGCCGGATCAATGCCGAGGATCACTTTGGCCATTTCCTCTTCAGTGGCGTTGTCGGCCGAGGCGTCCAGGAGCCTCATATAGGTTGTAAAGTGGTCCTTGTCGTAGGCTGTAATGCGGTCCGACCAGGGGACCTCGTCGGCGAACGGCGTGTTCGATCTGGGCTGCAACATCGCTAATTCTATCTCCGGCCAATGGACCCGCGAAGCCCTGTGCCTGCTAAATGTGGATTACATATTATAGTTGATAAACTCAAGCCGCCTGATCCGCTGGCTTGCGTGCATGGATATGCGCAAGTTGGTCGGACGGAATGTGCAGAGGATCAGGCAAAGGAAGCGCCTGACGCAGGAGCAGCTTGCGGAGATTTCCGGGTTCAGTCAGCAGTACATCAGCGGCTTGGAGAAAGGCCGAAGAAATCCGACAATTATCACGATCTATGAACTGGCATTGGCCCTCGGCGTCAGCCACATGGATCTGGTTCGGCCCGACAAACAGGCATGATACACCCGCCCTCCAAGTAGCTGGCCGCCTGATGGCGCGCGCCGGGTGCTCGTGAACCCAGGCTTTTCTTAGGGTCCCCCGGCAGCCCCTGCCATTTGGCTCGCCCTGGCCCGGCGCACCCTATTGGACAGTCGGCCGCTGCGGTTTTTGTCAGCCTTTCCTGGGGCGGTCGGCATTGCCTTTTAGGCCCGCCGCGGCCTCCCGCAACCTTCGCTCTCGCTTCAGGTCCTTCTCTTGGTTACGATCCTTCGGATGCGGTTCGCCTCTTTCAGCGGGCCTAATCGCTTTCTGCCGCCCACCCCACGGGGACAGCCACGCGAGACTAGTATGGAGCGTTGCGGTTAGCGCACGAACAGCAAAGGAACTGAAAAAACAGGCAACTGTCGAAGCATGGCTGAACCAGCCATCGTGTCGGCATCTTGGAGCCGCGTGTTCGCCTTGAGGCCCTGCCGGTAGGATCCCTGCAGTTGAAGTCATTGTCGGCATTCTGACAACAATGGACATGAACCGCCGAACTATCAAGGCGACCAGGTTGTTGTCTAGCAATGGTTTTCCGAATCGGCACGGCACTTGCGTTACCAAAAACAAGTACGCCGCGGCACGGATCGCCCAAGAGGCTGAACGACCTGATCTGTTTGACCCTCGCAGCAGGGGTGGATGGCTAACACAAAGGAAACTTTGAAGGTGGACGTTTTCGAAAGTTCTCCAATACCTGTCAGGAAAACACGGACGCCATCTTTCTCGGTGGATCTAGCCTTGCTGGGAGTCGCATTCGTTTGGGGGGCGAGCTATCCGGTCGGGAAAGGCGCACTGTTCTACGCGCCGGTTTCGATACTTGTTCTTTATCGCTTCCTGATTACTACGATCATTACGGCAGTGGCTGCAAGACATGAGATCGCATTGGTCTCCTGGGGCGATTTCATCCGCGGCTTCGCATTGGGAACAATACTTTTTTGCATCTTTATTGCTGAAACTTACGGCGTTGCATCGACAAGCGCAATGAACACGGCCTTGATCATATCGCTTTGTGTGATTTTCACGCCGAGCATCGACTATGGGCTATCACGGCGACTTCCACCTACGGGCATTTTGGCAAGTGCTGCCATAGCGTGCATCGGTGTCGGCATTCTCACTGGCGGGATCAGCAGGTTCAGCCCGGGTGACGCGCTTGTCTTGGGGGCCGCGATTCTGCGAGCGGTTATGGTCGTTTCCACCAAACGCCTTCTGGCCGGCCGGCAGATTTCATCTGCAGCCCTGACGGCCATCCAAGGATCGACGGTGGCAACACTTACTTTCGTTTTGGCCGTCGCTCAGTTCGGAATTTCAGGCCTTGTTGTGAGGGCCACCCTTCAGTTTTGGGGCGCTGTTGCCTTCCTTGCACTCTTCTGCACCCTCGCTGCATTCTACATTCAAAATGCCGCAGTGAGAAAATCCACACCGACACGGGTTGGCTTCTTGATGGGAACAGAACCTTTTTTTGGTTTCGTTCTAGCGCACCTTCTTCTGAATGAGCCTTTGACAGTACCGAGCTTGATAGGCGCAGGCCTCGTCCTCGCTGCGACGTTTGCTGGCATCTGGTTTGAGAGCAGGACATCCAAATGAACCCCATCTTGGCTTCCACCAAACCCGCCATCGGCGGCATTTCGAGTTTTGAAGATCTGGAGGCTTTTCCGGACCGAACCGCACCAGTTGCAACCATGTTCAGCGGCGGTCTCGACAGCACCTATCTTCTCTACAAGCTGCAAAGCCTTGGCTTTGCGAACATTGAAGCTGTCGCAGCGGATGTCGGAACGCGCATCGATCAGCCTTTGTTGGAACGGACGGCAGCCATGTTCGGCGCGCGCTTTGTCTGCCTCGAAGGGCGGGATGCCTTTGTCGAACAAGGCGTGAAATCAGCCATTCGAGCCCACGCCAAGTACCTTGGCATCTATCCGTTGAGCAGTTCGTTGAGCCGTCCCATAATCGCATCTTTGGTTGTTAATCATGCTAGGTCAATCAACTCACGGCTGGTTCTTCATACAGCAAACCTTTCTCAAAACAGTCTTCCGCGCCTTAACAATAGCATTAAGCGCTCAGGATTTTCCGGCAACTTCGGCAGTCCGTATGAATGCTCTGTGATATCCCGACAACAGAAGACCTCCGACCTGTCCAAGTGTGGAGCGACTTTTGTGGCGGACCGCACGTGGAGCGCGGACGAAAACCTCTGGTGTCGGGAATTCGAGTCGGGGCCTTTGGAAGATCCCGAGAACTTTTCCATCCCCGAGGAGGCATTTGCTTGGACGCGCCACATTCCCGCAGAGCAGCCGGTAGAGATCAAACTCGGGTTTGCAGACGGAAGTCTCGTGTCAATTGATGACCGTGATGTTGCATTGGTCGACGCAATCCCGTTCCTGAATAACACGGTCGGCAAATTCGGGCACGGCCGCTTTGTCGGGCTTGAACACATCACAACCGGCCAAAAGGTTCTCGAAGTCCGCGAGGCCCCTGCCGCGGCCATTATCTTCGACGCGCTGCGTCACCTCGAAACCGCTTCTCTTGACGTGGCATCAATCGTTTTGAAGCAAGGGCTTGAGCAAGCCTGGTCCCAAGAGGCGGTTTCAGGTGCATGGGGCAGTACTATTCACCAGATGTGCGAACGGGCCATTGCATCCGCCCTCGAGGGCGTTAGCGGGAGCGTCAGCTACATAGTCGATCACACACGCTTTTTACCTCGGTCGATCCGAGCCAGGACGCCGAGATACATTAGGGACCGCGACCTTTGGGAATACCAAGCCGCAACCCACATAGCGTTGTCCAAAGCGTTCCGTCCTCGCCAAGTCACCAAAAGGGAGACACCCGTGGAAAACAACGCACCCCAGGCGCCGGCCAACCTCAGTCAACAATGCACTGACGGTCTGGTGACAAATGGATGGTGGTTTTCAAAAGGCGAGCGCGCCGAAGCCTGCTTTGGCATCGAAATTGATGCAGCCTGGAAGAACTTTGCTGACCATTGGAATCGACTTCTTCTCGATGAATACATGCGTGACGGCGGAACATATCGTTACCGGCGCTATAGCGCTTTTGAATATGACGCGACTGACGGAATCTTTAGGCTCCTACCCCACGCCCCCTACGAACAATCAAAAAGTGTCAATCATCTGAATGGCGGCTTCAAGCGCCACTTCGAGCCCCTTGAAAACTCCTTTATAGACCATCCCGTCTTAGAAAAGATTCTGACAGGTTTCTGCAGAATTCTATGTGAAGCCGCCCGACATGATCGTTGGAATATCAAGATCCATCCCTACCGGATTGTCGCGCGCGATGGTGTAAATGGCAAACCGGCACCCGAGGGCCTTCACCAGGACGGGGTGGACTTCATTGCTTGCTATATGATTGGGCGGGTCAACGTCACCGGCGGCATGAGCATGATCACCGACGCCTCAAAGGAGTTCCTCGGCGAGGTCGAAATGAACTCCCCGAATGATTTTGTGATCTGCAACGACCGCGAAACCTTTCACGATGTATCGTCGATTGTGGCCGAAAACCTGAAAATGCCGTACGCTTATCGCGACGTCCTTGTGATCGCCTTCGAGAAATTATAACGCCCAGCGCGCCGAGAGCATTTTCAACAAGGTTCAATACTGCTTGGTATCCTCTCGGGTGTTCCTGGTGCGGGAACAATGCAGGATTAATTTCTTGCATCTAAACACCTAGATAGCAGTTTCGCCTCTCTGGTATGATGGTTTTTGGCCTCGCGGATCTCGCGTAATACGAATGACCGTGGACACCCCCGATCTTCGCAAGAAAGTGAGAAATTATCCTCATGCTGTCCGACGAGGTGGTCTGCGGCTTCGGAGGCACCGGGAACTGGTTTGGTAGCCAGACATTTGGGATGGAACCGGACATGCTCTCGATCGCCGGGGGGCTTTCATCCGGTCACCTGCCCATTGGCGGCGTCATTATCTCGACAAGATTTATCAATGCGCCGCTGACGAGGCCCACAAGGTCGGCGTGTTCGGTCACGGTTTCACCTACTCCGGTCATCCGGTGATAGCGGCCGTCGCCGCCGAGGCGATCAGGATCTACAGCGAGATCGATTTCGTGACCCAGGCGCGTCGTCTCGGCGATCACTTGCATGGAGCCCTCGCGGACGCGCTCGGCGACCATCCGCTTGTCGGTGAAGCCCGCGGCCGCGGCTTCATCGCGGGGGTTCAGATCGTCGAGGATCGTGCGCCCGTCGCGTCTTCGCGCCCGAGCTGAGGATCGGCGATGTCGAGCGGCGGTGCCGCGAGCACGGCGTCATGATCCGCAATATGGGAGAAGTGCTTGGAATCTGTCCGCCCTATATAATCACCGAAAGCGAGATCGACCCCTTGGTTGACGGCATTCGTTCTGCACTCGACGGCGCCGCTGCTGCGAATTCCCGGGTCGGTCGGGTGGCATGAGTTCCAGCATTAAGACCGACTGCTTCACTTCAGTGGATATTATCGAGCAAACGCTCACCCGAGGGGTGCACTTCATCCGTGTCCGGTACAAAACGTCACCCATGTCTCAGGTCGGGCACGCCGCTCGCCAACGACACCGAGTTCGGCCTCGCGGCCTACTTCTACACCGGCGATCTCGGTCGCGCCTTCCGCGTGATGGAAGGACTGAAGTACCGGCGTCAATGAAGGCCTGATCACCACGCCGGAGGTGCCGTTCCGCGGCGTCAAGGAATCGGGCCTCGGCAAGGAAGGCGGCCTCCAGGGCATCGTGGATTATCTCGACACCAAACATGTCTGCATCGGCGGTCTCGGCGTCTAGTGGTTCCCGCCTGACATAGGAGTCCAATCAGAGATTCCCTTTCTGGCCTGCGCGTGCGAGTCTGGCGCATGCGCACAGGAAGATCGTTCACCGTTTCGTCGGCCGATCGCGTCCGTCTGACGGCGCTGATCAGGGATCGCAACGCCCCGCAAAAGCATGTCTGGCGCGCCGAGATAGTGCTTTTGCCCGCCGACGGCGTCGGCACCGGCGAGGTCATGCGCCGCATCGGCAAGTCGAAGACCGACGTCTGGCGCTGGCAGGAGCGCTTTGCCGCGGAAGGCTGTGACGGGCTGCTGCGCGACAAGACGCGACAGTGGCGCATTCCGCCGCTCGGTCCCGATGTCGGCGAGCGCGTCGTGGCACTGACGCTTGCCGATCCGCCGGGCGAGAGGACCCACTGGACCGCCGACATGATGGCGCAAGCCGCCGCAATCAGCGCCAGCGCCGTCAGGCGCATCTGGAAGGCGCATGGTCTCGCACCCCACCGCTGGCGCCAGGTTCAAGCTCTCCAATGATCCGAAGTTCGTCGACAAGTTGCGCGCCGTCGTCGGCCTCTATCTCGATGCGCCGGCCCATGCCATCGTTCTGTCGGTCGATGAAAAGAGCCAGATCCGGCGCTCGACCGCACCCACCCGGCCTGCCGATGAAGAAGGGGCGGCTCGGTACGATGAGGCACGACTACAAGCGCAACGGCACCACCACCCTGTTCGCCGCCCTCAACGTCCACTATTGTCCCGTTGACGAGAATATCATCTTAGTTGCTTGTAAAAATTTGTTCTCCACTTCCGTCTCCATCGTATCTCAGTCAACGCGATGGAGCAGGAAATGACTACAAACATTGTGAAACTGGAAGAAGGCAGGGCAATCGGCTCTAATCGTGACGTGCCGCTGTCAGATCATGAGGCGGAAGCCCTAGGGCATCTTGCGGTGGCGCTGAGTGGCATTTCGACGACCATTCGGTCCGCCGCCTACAAACACGCGCTAAACTCTAGTCACGCGATGAAGCCCCTAAAGGAGACGGAGGACGCGCTTACCGACTACGACGCCTTGGCGAGGGCGGCGGGCCGAAAGCAGCCGAAAGCGGCGGAGGAGGACGACAGGAAGGGGGACGCCCTAGCGAGAGAGGCCGCCGCACAGGTCAGCAGGGTCGATCAGACCCGATCTTCCCGCTGGAGCAGACCGCGAAGGGTACCGGTGGCATCAACGGACTACGTTCGGCAGGTGGTCATGGCAGATAGTCAGCTTGGAGCAGTGTCGGCACTGGTAAACGCGCGGCGAGTGGCTCCAGAACGCTTCCATGCTTCTGTTCCCAGTGTAGATAATAATCCGGATGCTCCGCTTCTGACCTCTTTTTCGGACTATCTGAGCAGGGTGTGCGGACTGGAGTCAAAGTCCCGCGAAGGCGTTCTCCTGGGCAGCCGCCGCTTTCTGGATTGGTTCCATCACCACCATTCCCGGCCAAGCCCTCGGCGCGTTGACGGCTGAGCATGTCCTTGCCGCTGTCGAACATCGGCTGTCACTATCGGCGACCTCCGGTACCCGCACCGGCAGCAACTTCTCACATCGTATTGGGCTGGCCACCACGACCAGAATCTCGCGCGCGTCGTCCCCAGGACGCCCCACTGGCGTTTGGCTCATCTAACCCTCGAACTCGGCTACGGCCCGTCGACGGTCTTCTTCACATGGGTCGGATTCGACGAAATGGACGAGGTCACAGGCGACGGCCATGCTGAACTGCTCGACGACGGCTCCATCGACATCACCTTCTATCACAACGGCGACGAGGCAATCCTCAAGGCCAAACGGGACACTTCTTCAACGGCCTGCTAGGAGATCCGTGTTCGCCTTGCGCTGACAAAGAAGCTCACACATGACGTCCGGGAGACGATGCTGGCAAATGGTCTGGCTGAAGCATTCCACCCACAATACCAAAGCCCGTCCCGATCCAAAGCGCTTCTAAGCACTCCACCTCAGGCGCAAGGCCGGTTGGCCAGTGCATCTTCTTGGTCCGCCGGAAGAGAACCCCGCCCGACAATAGCTTCATGAGGTCTTGCGCTGCAGTGTCGACCGTAAAAAAGGGCGCGCGAGGCGCCCTTCATTTAAACCGGCAGTCGGGAAGCAGACTTCACTCTGATATTCAAAAGCGGTAGGTGACACCTGCGCCTATCAGCCAGGGATCGAGCTCCGCCTTCCCCGTCAGCTTCGCGCCGGTCACCGTGACGTCGAAGTCCGGCTTCAGGAAAAGCTTCTTCACGTCGAAGTTGAGGCCCCAGTGCTGGTCCACCATGTAGTCGAATCCGACCTGCAGCGCCGTGCCGAACGTGTTCTTCACCTTGAGAGCATCAGCGCTGCCAGTGTCCTGGTTGTAGAAGATCGTGTAGTTCACGCCGGCGCCGACATAAGGCTTGAACGCGCCGAGATCGGTAAAATGGTACTGCAACGTGAGTGTCGGCGGCAGCAGCCAAACTTTGCCGATGTTGCCCAACCCTCCGATCGTCCCTTGGCCCGCGATGTTGGCATAAGTGGTACCGAGTATGAGTTCGGCGGCGATGTTGTCGGTGAAGAAATACGAGATATCGAGTTCCGGCGTCACCGTGTCCGAATACGAAAGACCGGAGCCGGGAAGCGTATCAACGTAGCCCAGATCTTTCGTAACGACGCCCAACGCCCGCAGGCGGACCTGCCAAGGGATTGGCGCTTCGGTGACCGAGGCTCCCGTCTCCGCCAGGACGGTCTCTGCTTGCGCAGGCTCCGCGGCGACGGCCTGCTGTCCCACCATGATCAGGGCCACCGCCGCTGCTGTTGCCCGCGCTACGCCCATTCGCGTTCTCGCCATGAGATTCACTCCTTGATGTTCAGAAAGGATGCACTGCACTATTTCGTCTCCTGCTCGAATGAATTGTTGATGGACCTCAAATGCCCCTCTTGCGTTGCAACGCGTTCCGCCGTCTCCGGAGGGTGATCGTTGAAGCCGATTGCGCTGCGGAGAAAATTGGTGCCTAGACTGATGAATGCGGCTTGCTCCCGATTGTCCTCGCCGCAGCCGTGCCCGCCTGCGCTGGCCTCGTAGAAGTAAGCGGGATAGCCAAGAGCCTGCAGTTTTGCGGCCATCTTGCGCGCATGGCCCGGATGGACGCGGTCGTCGCGTTTCGTGGTGGCGATCAGGATAGGCGGATAGGGCTGTCCCGGCGCTGCGGCGTGATAGGCGGAGATTTCCTTCAGGAAAGCCCAATCGTGAACCTTGTCCGGATCGCCATATTCGTCGATCCAGCTCGCGCCCGCCAAGAGCTTGGTGTAGCGACGCATGTCGATAAGCGGTGCTGTGCAGAACAGAGCCCCGAAATGCTCAGGATAGCGGGTCAGCATGTTTGCGATCAGCAGGCCGCCATTTGAGCCACCCTCGGCGGCAATCCGCCTCGGCAGGGTGATGCCCCTTCGCACGAGGTCGGAGGCAACGGCGGCGAAATCGTCGTGGGCGAGACGCTTGCCCTCCCTGCGCCCGGCTTCGTGCCAGCGGGTGCCGAACTCGCCGCCGCCGCGGATGTTCGCCTCGACACACGTGCCACCGCGCTCGAGCCACAGCTTGCCCAGCGGGGAGTTGTAGTAGGGCAGGAATGATACGCCGAACCCGCCATAAGCGGAAAGGTGAATCGGAGCATCTCCGTTCCCGTTCGCCGGACCAACCTGCGTATAGGGGATCAGCTCATGATCGATAGAGACTGCCTCGTGGCGCGTGACCACCAGTCCGGATGCATCGAAATTCTCCGGGCTGCGCTTCAGGATTGCTGAAGCGCTGAGAGACGGCGCGGCATTCAGATCGAACAGCAAGAGCTGCGGCGGCGTGATCGGATCCTGAGCACAGATCAGGACCTCTCCATTGGTCTCGTGAACTGCCGCATCGAATGACCAGACGTCGACAGTACCTTCGGCGGGCAGGGTGTTCAGGACTCGGCGCGTCCATTCCTGGTGGCCGGGAGTGAACATCTCGAAACGCGGTGCGAGATTGACGAGGTAAGAGATAATGAGCTTCCCGTCATTCCAGAAGAATGACTGCATGGAGCGCCTTTCCCCTGGTTGAAACAGGGTCTCAAAACGGCGTCCGCCGGCGAGGAAAGTGGAAAGCGAGATGACGATCAGCGCGTCGGCGGGATGGGTGGTGCCTCCCACCGTCCAGGGCTTGCGCGGCCTTACCGCCAGCCAGTCGCCGAAGACCCGCCACGACGCGTCGCGAGGAAGATCGATCTGCCTCCTCGGCCCGCTCCTATCGCCGATCCAGCTGATCTTCTCGAAGAAGGCCGGCTGCTCGATGAACCAAAGGCGCTCGCTGCGGCCGGTGCGGTCCGAATGACCAGACACTTGGAAGCTTTCGAACCCGGCCTCGAAGATTGCCGGCGTGGTGAGGGGATCCGCGTCACGCTTCCACAGTCGAACTGTGCGCGCATAGCCGGAGCGGGTGGCCATGCCATTACCAAGCGCACTGGAAAGCAGAAGCGTGTCAGGGTCCAGCCAATTAACGTAGCCTTTGGCCTCGGGGAGGTTGAAGCCGTCGGCGACAAAGCTCAGAGAAATCAGGTCGAATTCGCGATGCACGACCGCGTCGCTGCCGCCGCGCGACAGGCGCAGAACGGCTCTTTCCCGTCTCTCCGGCTCGATGGACGCGCCGTCCCAGATCCAGTCCTCTCCGTCGCTAGCCGCGAGAGCATCCAGATCGAGCAGTAGCTCCCATTGGGGATCCGCCTTCATGTAGGCGGCAAGGGTGGTCCGGCGCCACAGTCCGCGTGGATTACCGTCATCTCGCCAGTAATTGTAGAGGTACTGACTACGGCGCGCGATCAGGGGAAGATTGTCGCGATTGTCGAAAATGGCTGTCAGAGCCGCGCGGTCGCGCTCGAACTGCGTTCCACCGAAGTGCTTCAGAGTCCTTGCCGATTGGCCGGCGGCCCAGGCAAGTGCCCGCTCGCCCTCTACATCTTCAAGCCAGACATAGGGATCGTCGTCGGGAGCATCAAGCGTTGGACGGACATCAAATGCGTTCATGTCCGGACAGCCTTCAGAAAGAAGGGATAGAGGCTTCCGTCGGCTCGGGAACGCTCAGTGTCGGTAGCGGCGCCCACATGTTCGAAAAGCGTGATCATTGATGAGTTCTTCCAGTCGGTGCGGCATCGCAGTGCTTTTGCGCATAGGGCCGCAACCTTCGTGCCAACTGGGAAAATCGTTTCGGAACAATGCGATCGCTCTGGAAGCGTTGTGTCACATGTCCGACATCGTCGAGAATCCGACAACGAGTGCTCCTCCTAATCACCGGATCAACCTCCGGCGCCAGTCGTGGACACTGTGCAGAACTCGAGAAGTGAAGCTCATTGGAGTGAACCTGGTTGACGCCCAACATCTTCGCTCTGGAGCGCTTCACGCACACGGATTCATGGCAGACACCATGATGCGATCGATGCTGTTAGAGACCAAGCTGGCTGCGCCTGTGAGTTTCAGCCGCCAGCTGGAAGCAGCGGAGTTCTGAGGAGAAGGGTGGGGGGCCCAAGCCCTGCCGCAATCTTGGCCTGCACCGTCCCCTTGATTGTTGTGGGTCAACGTCTGCCTGCCCGCTGAATTTGGCACGCCTTACACCTACGTCACGACCAAGACCTTCCTGTTGCACTTCGGCCTCGACACACTGCGGGATTTGCCCGATTTCGAGGCGATTGAGGTTGCCGCGCTGCTCAGCAAGGAGAAGCTGCTGGCGGGCGATACTCCCATCGGGCTGGTGAGTGGTGGAGGAGGTGAGGAGCGACACTCCAAGGCCAGGACGGGCTAGCGCAGCAGATACATGGAAGTAATCGCTTGATATGAGCGGTTGAGAGTCGAATCAGGGAACTATGCGATCACTATCGATAAGAGGTGGCAATATCGATCGTGATTGTATCGGGCCACTCTACGGCGAAGGAGGCGGCAACTTGTGTCTCCGACCCGAAACGATTACCTTGCGGCCATTATGAGCAAGCATTTGGCATCCGTCTTGACGACGTGAACGCGCCCTGCAGCGTACAGCTGGACGACGCGGCGCTGGCCGATTGCTTTGCGGATCTCGATTTGGCCAAGCAGCATCCCGCTCATGTCAGCGCCTTTCTCGGCGAGGTCCCTCTCGCCCAGCAAGTCGAGTTCGCAACCGCGCACCACATTCGCGGTCGACGAGATGAAGGCTTTTGCCGCCAAGTTCTCTGCCTGGTCCGGCGAAAGCTATCCGCTCGCCGCATAATGGCTGGACATGATAGCCGACGCCCGTCCCGAATGGCGGCGGCTTTTTCGTATTATATCGACCTGATCGACAAGATGCGGCGGAACAGGGGTCCACGTGCGATGCGGCCAAAGCGGATCCAGCTCTCGAGCGCGACTACGGGGTAGGTGTGGTCGCTGGAGCCGCGGCCGACCTCGACCTCGCGCCAGCCGGTCTTGCCGCGCAGGGTGACCAGCAGCCCTTGCCGTCAAAAATCTCGATCCAGCTGGCGCCATCGCTGTTGTCGTCGCGCATGACGTCGAGACCGACGATCTCGGAGCGCCGCAGGCCGCCGCCACAGCCCAGGAGCAAAATAGCGCGGTCGCGCAGGCCCTGAGGTCGTGGCCGAGCGTGGCGATCATCGCCAGCAGATCGTCGCCAGGACCGCCTCTTTCTGCCGCGGTGGCTTTGCGTGCTTGCGGCGAATGCCGGCAAGAACCTTATAGATATGCCGCTCCGCGCGGTCCAACGGCCGGCCGCGCTGGGTAAAGTTCCAGGCGAGGCCGGAAAGCCGCCGCTCGATGGTCGCAAACTAAAGGGCAGGGGCGCCACGCTTCGGATCGCCGGCGGCGGTGCCCGAGGCACAGGCGCTGATATTGAGCCTGATCACCTTCGAGCCCGGAGGCAGGGGATCGAAGCCAGCGCGCCGGCACCAGGAGGAAAAATGCCGCCAATCCTTGGGGTAGGCGTCGCGCGTGTTCTCCGAGGTGGCGTTGTAGCCCCTCGCGGTCTCGACCAGTTCCTGGACATGCGCCGGGACTCTTTGAGCCGGGTCTCCATCTCCTTGTAGAGCTTGTCAAGCTCGCCATCGACTGGCTTCAGGTCGTCGATTGAACATTGCGTCATCATAGGCTTTGTGCCTTGTTGTAGCAGGCATCGTCCGTTCGCGCGGCGGACACAGACATCACCGTCGCTGAGCCGAGAACGACGGTAAAAGAAAATGCACTCACTGACTTCATAACCAATCTCTTTTGCGGGTGATTTAGAAACGGACGCCGAGCTTGGCGCTGAACCCGTGTGTCTGGGCATCCGAGGCGATCTGTCCCTGATAGGCGATGCCGAACGTCGCGTTCTCGGTGATGTTTACGTCAAGCCCAGCTTCGAGCAGAGCTGCGTTCTTTGCGATCGGCACGCCCTTGATGGCGAAGGAGGAACCGCCAGCAAAGGCAAGAGCGGTATCCGGCCTGACGTCGCCGAAGGCGTGGCGCCAGCCAAGACCGCCGCGCGCGGTAGCAGTCACGGTGCCGAGGGTCAGTACCGTCGACGCACGCAGACCTAGCGTGGTAAACGCCGTGTCGCTCGAGCGATCCCCGCTCGACAAGGCGGCTGCGCCGCCATTCTCGGTGAAGCCATCGGCGTCAAAATTCACATAAGCGAGATTAGCGTAGGGCTCGAAGGAAGCCGAAGCCGTATTGATACGGTAGCCGAGCTCGCCAAAGGCCTGGAACGTGCCGGCGTCGTAATCGGCCGAAAGGCTGTCGGCGAAGCCTGGAAAGACCACGGACCTGCCGGTCTCGATGCTGTGCCAGGTATAGGCAAGGCCGGAACGAAAACCGAGATTGCCGTTCTGCGTGCCGGCAAAAAGACCGAGATGGTAATTCTCGCTCGAGCCCGACGACGCGCGATCGTCCGCCTCCAAGGAGGTATGGCTGTAGCCGCTGATGAGGCCGAGCCGCCAGCTTTCGCCGACAGCCGCGTCACCGCCAGCCAGAAAGCCGCCTGTCGAGTGATCGAGACCGGCGGCATTGCCGTCGCTGTCGAGATGACCCCAGGCGCCGAAGCCACGGCCCCATACGGCGAAATTCTCACTCGTTGCCGGGGCCAGTTCCAGACCACCCAGCCCATAAGTCATCACCGGAACGCTGGAGGCACCGACGCCGTCGAACGCCGCACGGATCCGTTCGCTCGCGGCATCGCGTACAGAATGACTGTCCTCGATGAGGCCGCTATGAATGGAAGCATGAACCTCGCCTGATAGCATATCGAAAGCGTTGCGGGCTTCCGGCGCCGTCAGGAACAGGATGTTGTCCTGGATCGGATTACCGCTTCCAAGCGCCTGAGCCGCTGCGGCGACCGAGCGTTGATTGAAGGTGCTGGCTACATCGGCAAACGCCGTCGATGTGCGGCTGATATCGAGATAGACATTGTTGGCATCGTAGACGAGCTGGAAATCGACGAAGGGCGTCGCGTCTGTCGCCAGAGCCCCCGTCAGCCCGCCATAGGTGCCGCTTACGCCGCCTGCTGCGGAGAGCAGAGTATATCGGGCATCGACCGATAGCGTTCCCTGCCGCAGCAGCTCGATCTGCGCGCCGCTGTCGATCGCCGCTGCTCCGCCAACATCGATGAGATCGGACGACCTTGCGAGGTCGACCTGATAGATCGATCCGGACTGCTGCGCGAAATCGCCCGTGACAGTCAGTGTGGTGACGATCCTGCTCGGATCGGTCGCACTGCCAGGAGCGACCGTGCCGCCCTCGGAAATGGTGACCGCACCGTAGGTGCCGCCGCCTGCGACGACACCGCCGCTGTTTGCGATAGCCGTGCCCCCGATCTGCCCGTCATTCCCGAGAAAGCCGGACGTGGTCGCATCATGGGAAAGCACACCTGTATCGGCAAGCAGCAATCCCGCGCCGGAACCGACCGTCGTCATGCCGGAAAAATTGTTCTTTCCGCTCAGCGTTTGCACGCCACCGGCAACGAATAGTTTGCCGCCCATATTATTGTTATCAACGTCGAGGTCGTTGATGCTGCCGGCGAACGTGTCGTTCGAATCCGTTAGCACCAGGGTACGCTTGCCCAGTTCGACCGTTCCGCTGCCACTCAGGCTACGAATACGGGCATCGTTGTAGGCGTCGGAGATTCCCCAATAGTCGCTGCCATTTCCATGTTCGGAGATATCGAACGTGCCGTCTGCAACGACTTTCGCTGACCGTTGGATGTTGCCGAGCCCCGCAAGCGAGAGATAGGCATCCTGAGCAATATTCGTCTCGCCGGTGTAGGTGTTGACATTCGTCATCCGGACCACCGTCTTTGTATCAAGCGTCAGCGATCCGGAGCCGGAGACGACACCCGCTATGCCGAACCCGCCCTCATTCCCCATGCTCGTCGTGATCCTGCTCAGACCGGTCCCTTCGGGTGCGGATGAATCGGTAGAGAAGTTGCTGGCAGTGACGAAATGTGACGTATAAGCGGTATACTTCTTCTCCAGATCGAAAATGACCGATCTGTTTTTGAAGAAGTCAAGACCGGCAACAAAACTGGTCTGGTCATTGGGTTGTTCCGTCGTGCCGCTGGTGTAGGTGAAGTCGATATTGTCCAGCCTTACCGGATCGCCATCCGTTCCTGCGATTGTAACGCTCGGGATGTTGCCCGATGCGCTTACGATCTCGCGTTGCTCATTTCTCCGAACATTTTTAAGTTTGACGCCCGCATCCTGAAATTGCTTCAGCATCGCATCACTGATCTCCAGACTGCCACCGCCCGGTGTGCCGGTGTCGAGCAATACCGCGGTCTTGTTGGGGTCGGTGATTGGTGGGGCTCCATCCTTAACCGTGTACTGCAGATTGTAGCTGCCTTCGTATTCGGTCGAGGCATTGGCGCCAGAGCCAGGAAAATTCTGATAAGAATCCTGATCTTTTTCCTCGGGTTCTCCCCATGGCATGGCATTAGTATATTGGGCCCGGAGGCTTGGATTGAGGTTGACAATCGTGCAGGGGGAACAGCCAGGCGTTTGGTCGCTCTCGGAATCCGGATTCACATTGGCGGAGACCACGTAGCCAGACCTGGTGACACTGCCCATCATGCCCCAGACACTTGTCTTGCCAAGAAAATCGCCGGCCCCGAATGTACCTGCGAAATCGCCGCCTTCGTCTGCCATCTTGCCAGCGGTCATTTTCGCCCGCTGCTCCTTATCGGCGTGATAAGGTTCTTGGAGATCCTGACCATACATATCTTTAAGTCCATCCGTCACGGATCCCGGCGTGCACTTAAGATTGTTGTCCTTGCAATACGCATGGGTATAGACAAAATCGAGAATGCGAGCAGCCCGGTATTTCTTATCGCTTACAGACGGCCCGTCGATTGTTATCTTTTGATCTGGATCGACATATGTAAATTTATCAATTTCCACGTTCTGAAGCTTATTACCATACGTTCCGTCCCCGTACGTATATACGTAAGGCGTGTCGGCAATCGGGCGGACCCCGGTCACCTCTGACCCGATCTGCGTGTTGAGCTGGTCCGAGCCCGTGTCGAATACGTATCGCTGCGCGTTGCCATTGTTGATCTTGGCCCAGATGCCCAGGCGGTCATGGCCTTCCCCGACATACTCCAGCGGGATCGAAATCGGGTCGTCGGCCAACGCTTCTCCAGTTGGAAATGCTACCAGACCCACCCCGAGAGACACAGCCGGCAGGAATACCGTCGTCATCGCGGTGGTTGCCGCCAGAAAGTTCTTTGTCCTGAAACAAGCCTGCATACCTGGTCCTCGAAAAAGTCTCGCAAACTGATTGTTCATTGGAACGGCCTCCTGAATTGTTTAACGAGACCCTTTATGGCGGCCCTGGCTGACAACAGCCTGAAAGCTGCAAGCGGCCTGCGAGAATGGGGCGATCCTGAATGACGACAGGTGCTGTCAACAATGGATGAGTGCTCGGCCTGAAAGCTGAGCACGCTTTATGCTCAGGCTGCTGACAAGGCCAAAGCAGCGTAAGTGCGGAGTGAAATCCAAGGTCCACATGGGTCGTCGCGCTTCCCGTGCGCCTGGGAAGGCGCCGGCCCGGCCAAGCTTTCCCAGATCGTCCGGATGGCGCACAAGATACCGGTTCAGGTCGATCGAGATGGAGGCCGAGGCGTATGCCAAGGCGGTCGACTGCCTGACGAAAGATCAGAATGCGTCGCTGGCGCTCTACGATTTCCGCCGGCAGCGAGCTCAGCTCCTGCCGGGCATCCGTGTTTACTGGCGACGAGACACAAGATGTGCCCAAATTGCCACCAGACCGTCACCTGCGATGAGTTTCGGCAACTGATTTTGTCCTTTCAATCGTCGCCACTTCCTGGCCGCGGCCAACATGGGCCACTCGAAGGCAGCAGACTGGCGGCTATATGGACGGGCTGTGAGCCCGCACCGGAGACATTGGCGAAATCTACGATCTCTATAGCAACGTCAAGGAGAAGCGCGAGGTGTTGCAGATGTGGTCAAATCACATCGAATGGCTGATCAAGCAG
>NZ_JARTVT010000052.1:0-19954 GCF_029625685.1 Mesorhizobium sp. WSM4976 | reverse complement strand
AGATGATCCCACTCACTTCTGGCATGACGGTAAGCGTGGAAATCAAAACCGATAGCCGCCGCGTGATCGATTATCTGTTCTCACCACTGGCCAAAATCACCTCGGAGGCCTTCAGGGAGAGATGACGATCGCCGGAGAGCCTCGTCACATGGTCAATGACACAGCTCCGTCGGTTCGCCGGTCATTGGCAAGGAGCAGCCAAAAAAGAGCTACCCTGACGACGAGGAAACGATCCGGATGGACCCGCAGACTTACCGGCATGTTGGCGAACGACGCGGGGACACTGTAGCGATTGCGCTCCAGATGGACGAGGCAGGTGGGTGAGACGCGTTTGGTGTATTCGATAAAGCCGTCGAAGAGCCGAGCAACTGGCATCAGAGATCGCGCTTCCTCGGCCCAGAGATCGGCGATCGTGCCGCGCACCTTTCCGTGTGGTGTGTCCGCCCAGAACTCTTTGCAACGCATCTCCAGCCACTCGTTTAGAGCTTCCAGCGATGCAAAGCGGGGCATCGGCTGAAAGAAGCGATGCCGCGCATCCTGGACATTCTTCTCCACCTGTCCCTTCTCCCAGCCGGACGCGGGATTGCAGAACGGGCTCGAAGAGGTAGTGGCTGTCCATCGCCTGGAAGCGGACATGACGTCACGATCCTTGCCGCGGCCCACCTTGTCGATCGCCGTCTTACATGTTGTCGCAGATGCCGCGGTGAGGAATCCCACCGAACACACGGAAAGCATGATTGTGAGCGTCGAACAGCATCTCGTGCGTTTGCAGGAGATAGCCCCGAACGACGAACGCCCTGGAATAGGCCAGTCTCGTATGCGCCACCTGCAGCTTCGTCCGTTGGTTGCCGATGATTGCCCAGTCCTTGGTCCAGTCGAACTGGAAGGCCTCGCCGGGCTCGAATGCCAGTGGCACGAACGTTCCGCGCCCCGTCATTTCCGCGCCCCGTCATCAGGCGCTCCCTGTGCCAGTCTGCCTTCCACTCCCGTGCAAATGCTGCGACCCGGCAATACGAACCATCGTAGCCGAGGCTCAGCAGATCGGCATGAAGCTGCTTCATCATGCGCGTTTGCTTGCGGGGTTTGTTGGCTTCGAATTTAAGCCAGTCCGAGAGCCGATCAGCAAACGGATCGAGTCCGGCACCTTGAACAGTGCAAACTCGACTTGCACCAAGATATGCCGACTGCCTCGAGGTCGAAACCGTTTCCGATGACGTAACCATCTCGACCATTAGCTGTCACTCGTCCCCGGATTGGCCGGTCCCGGCGCCCGGGATGTCCCCTGCTAGCAATTTTTCCTTCAACAGCTGCCCAGCGTCCTCGATCGCCTCGAAATCCGGCAACTAACGCAGGGTGTCGAGCCCGAACTGCGACAGGAAATTTTTCGTCGTCACATAGGTGTAGGGCGCGCCCGGCTGCGGACTGCGCGGTCCCGACGCGATCAGGTCCTGCGCGCGCAGCACGCCGATCAGGTCGCGCGACACCTCCTTGCCGCAGAAGGAAGACAGCTCGCCACGCGTGATCGGCTGGAAATAGGCAATGCACATGAGGACGAGCGCCTCGGATGGCGCCGCGTCGCAAAGCGCGACAGGTTCTTTGTCACGAGCGATCCGGAGACGGCATCTTCATTCAGGAGCAAGAGAATCACGTCGCCGGCGCCTTTCGCGCGCAGTTTTGGCGCCACGCCTAAGAGTTTTTCGGCGCGCCGCGACAGCTCGGTTGCCAGCCGGCAGGCCTCGGTCGCAGCTTGAACAATTGCGACGCTGACGGCGCGCTCAAAACCTTTCTCTCCGGGTCGGATGCGCTTGCCGGCGGCCTCGGCACGAAATGCCGGGCCAAAAACCTGCGCCATCAACAGTGGCAGGGATTGCGGCCAGCGCAGGCTTTGCGCCAGCACCACGTTGGCGAGCCACCAGTCGGGGCGCATGGCGACGACGCGGGCGGCGATCGCCGCGGCGGCAAATGGCGCCGGCCGCTGCGATCGCGCCTCCTCTTCGATCTTCGTGCAGAGGTCGGCGAGAGCCTCATCGTCCCAGGCGAGCCCGAGCATCTCGGCCACTTTTGCCAACCGATCGGCGCTGACCGCCGGCGGCTGCAGTGCCAGCTGGCGCCAGGCGCCAAAAATGGCACCGGCGGGACCGGGATCAGCACCGGCCGGGCAAAGCTGCCAGGCGTCGCGCAAGCCGACCTCGTCCTCGGCGCGGCCGGCGAGCCGCATGCTGGCGGCAGCACATTTGAGCGTCAGCCGCTGCCGCCAGGCGCCGGCCCAGGCGGGCTGCGCTCGGGCGAGCGTGTCGAGCACGCCCAAGGCGGCGCCAGCCTGGAAAGCGGCATCTGCGACGCCGGGCGCGCCGGCGGCGCCTGCGAGGGCCCACGCCGGAACGCCGGGCGGCGCAGCGAGGCTGGTGGGCAAGGGATTGGCCGTGAGGGGATCGAGGCGAATCATGTGTTTGGAGGGTAAAGCGACCGTGCGCTTTGTGCCATGATTTTCGCGCCAAAACGCACAGCCTGTCGGTTCGCCAAAACGAATGATAATGTTGCCTTATCAGTCGCTTACGTAACCGTAGGCTCAGCCCAATTAGATTTGTCGGCTAACTTCTGCCATTGACTGCATCCTGTTGGGCCAAATACCGGCGGGGCTCGTTCAAGTCAGGTTATGAAACAGTCGGTCCGCTCCTTTGCCGACCGATGGTCCAAGAAATTCCCTCCCCGCTCACGATTCCGGAGACCTCCTTTCCAATGTGGCGATCCAGCACCGGCCGCCACGGCACGAGAGTGAACTCACGCGATTTCTCAATGACTGCATATTTCCCGCTGGCGAGTTCGACCGATCGGAGCATCTTGCCTTCCAACCGATCACCAGGTTTCGCTTCGAAATAGGAGAGCCCAAGCTCCTCCGAGAGCTGGCCGGCAATCCGGTTCAACTCCCGCTGACGCAATATCGAAATCATTTCTGCGCGATAGGCGATCCGCTCCTTCTCCACGTGCACGAATCCTTGAGCAATGAGCCATTGCTGCCGTCGGGTTTGCGCTTCCCGCACCTCGCGGCCAAAGCCTGCGTCGCGCAAGGCCGTCGGTTGATTGGAAACCAACTCCCGGTCCAGCCAGGTGCCGCCGTCGAAACCGACCTGCTTCTCCAGGGGCATTGGCGACAGCTTGTCGAGGACAACGGGCTCGGCCCTCGCCCGCTGACGCTCGTAGTGCGCAACGCGCTCCAGATGGTCTGGCGCAATGATCCAGGTGCCGTCGGGCTCCCGCTCGACGCCGCCCGTTGCGCGGCGGATCGCCTCTAGCCTTCGGACATGCGTTTCGGCAAAGCGTTCGGTCGCCGATGGATCATGCTTCAGATGGATATCGACATTGTAGCACCCGCGATTCGCTGCGGCGATGTCGGCGATAGTCCGGTCGATCTGTCTGGGCTCGGTGTTCCGAGGCGAGACACGGACGACACAGCTGTCGGGCGTCGGTTCGGTGGCGTCGCCTTTGCCGATATCGATGTAGTGACTTTTGCCATCCACACCATCGACGATGAGGTAGTGCCTATCACTAATTTCGTCGGACAGCCCGCGCGCAACAACGCGGCCGACCACAGGCTGGGTATTCTGTCCCACATCGTAGACCACACAATCGGCGGCACTCCGGGCGAGTCCCTTGCTCGTCAGTTCGCGATGCATGGTCTTGATGATATCGCCGCGCTCGCCCAACCGACGCAGCGTTGCTTCGAGTTCATCGTCCAGACGCCAGCGGCCCGAGCCGACCTCCGCTGCAAGACCCATGCGCTCGAGCTTGCGCAGCCTGCCCTGATGCAGTGTCTGGCGAAAAGCATCCCTTCCGTCCGGTGCAACAAGTCCTTCGCCATCGCGCATGCGCAGCAGCTGGCGATCGATGCTGGTGAAGCGCTCTTGCTCCATCTCCTGGCGTAGGCGTTGCTCGATCTCGCGATCGGTGCGCGGACCGAGATCGAGGCTGACCAGTTCGGCGGCCCTCTCCCGCAAACCAGAGGAGATGTACTCACGCGCGATGACAAGATTCTCGCCGCGGTCATCCTTCCCCCGAACGATGATGTGCGTATGCGGATGGCCGGTGTTGAAATGATCGACGGCGACCCAGTCGAGCTTGGTGCCGAGGTCCGCTTCCATCTGCGCCATCAAGCGCCGGGTCAGCGGCTTGAGATCGTCATACTCAATGCCATCTTCGGCTGCGACGATGAAACGGAACTGATGCCGGTCGCCATCGGCACGATCGATGAAAGCCTTGCCATCGAAGCGGTCACTGTCGGCACCGTAGAGCTCGCCGGGCTCACCTTGCCGAGTGACGCCGTCGCGCTGGAGATAGCGCAGGTGCGCACGCGCGGCGTCGGCGCCCTTTCCGGCCAGCTTGACGAGGCGCGCCTTAACAACGACACGCCGCGACCGAAAAGCCGCATGGCGATCGCGCGATTTAAGCAGCGCGGCAGCCGCGCCTCCGAGCCCCATGCGGCTTCCGCTGAAGTGGCCACCACGCGGGGCCTTGCCGCCGGCGCGGTTGATCGCGGCGCGGAGCTGACCGGCATAGCCTTTGCCGGCCTTGGAGCCGCGCGATCCGATTTTGCCGAGCCTCGGCCTGAATTCATCATCCTGCATCGCGGCCTCCTGCGGATTTCAAGCCAATTCAGGGACTTGTGTGAAATGCCCTCCAAGCGCAGGACGGAGCCTCCGGGAGAAACGATGTGCAGACAACCACTTAGCCGCCTCCTGGAGGCGGTGCCTTTATCTTGCCCTACTAATCGGACATCTATCTACGCGCAATAATTCATAAATATCTATTGGTCAAATCCAACTCCATCGTAGTAACGACGGCATGGTACACCTCGGTCGTACATAAGCCAAGCTTGCGGGCGGATCGTTGCATCTGGCGGTCCATGCGCTACTTCGAGCTCGGCGCTTGACTGGTTCCAAAGGGTCAGCTCGGCCGGCTCACGCTCTTCGTCAGATCGACAAAACAGGGCAGTCCAAGCGTTTACAGCGCTCTCATCGCGAGCAGATCGCGACGGATTCAAAGCAGGCAAGATAGCGGACATACCCTGTTCAGCGGCCCTGCCAGGGGCACTTCCACGCGCGTGGAATGGCGTTAGACTCCCGTGTTCGATGGCTGTGTTTGCTCCTTGATGGTCGTCGTTTTCATGCTGCTGGCGCTGCCAACTGCGGCAGCCTCCGCTTCATCTTTGCGCCGCGCCCGACCTTGAAGTCGGCATCGTCCAGCCACACCCTATGCAGGATCGCGGCGAGCTTGCGAGCCACTGCCACGATGGCATTCATCATGCTGGTGCGCTTGGCAATCCGCATGCCCCAGGCCTTCAACGCAGACCATGATCGCACGCGAAGAAGCAGGCTCGCGGCCGCCTCGCACAGCGCCGTTCGCACCTCGCGATCGCCCTGTTTTGTGATGTGTCCCTCGATGTCGATCGAGCCCGACTGCCACCGTCTTGGCGTCAATCCAAAGTGCGCGCCGACGGTCCTGGAGCGCCGGAACCGCAACGGATCGTCGACGCCCGACTTGAAGGACAACGCGGTGATCGGGCCGACGCCCGGCACCGTCATGAGGCGGCGGCAGACCGGATCCTGCGCCACGATCCGCACCAGCAAACGGTGCAGCGCATTGTAGCCGTCAAGCATGCCCTGACGAACGGCGAGCATGGTCTCGATGAAGTCGTTGCGGCCATCGCCAATGCCCTCCAGCAGCTGGCGAACACGGCCTTCGAACTGCCCGCGCGACACCGTCCCCATGAACAGGCCGAAGGCGCGCAGCGTGCCGCGAAGGTGGTTCTCGACGTCGATCAGCTTGCGCTTTAAGAGCCGCCGGTTCGACAGCAGGAGGCGCAGCCGCTGGCTGTCCGGGCTCTTCACATGAACGGCGCGATACCATCCCAGGCGTATCATCTCGGCGATGCCGCGCGCGTCATTTCGATCAGTTTTGTTGCGTTGCGCGTTGAGCGCCGCGCGCATCTGCCTGGCCTCCACGACAACGGCTGGAAAGCCCATTTCCTTGAGCTCGGCGGCGAGCCAACAAGCAATCGAGGAGGCCTCGAGGCCGACGCGATCCAGTTCGCCTTTGAACGGTGAAAGCACCTCCGCAACGGCCGCGGGATCGGTGGGCGCCTTGCCTTCCTTCAAGCGTTTCCCGGCCGGATCGAGGACACAGAAATGCGTCTCTTCAAGGGAGACATCGAGACCGACATAAAGGACCATTATGCTTCTCCTCCGAATCAGTTGACGGTCGGAATCCTCCGTCACATTCGGCTCCCGAACATGGCAACCCGCACAACAATCCACGGTTTGCCGCATGATGTCCGATTAGGAGAGCCCTCGCCAAACCGGCCTTCCGCCCCCGCCCCGGTCCACACGAACGCCTGCCCTCACCGACCGTCGGGCCGCGACGATCCCGCCGGCCGAGGCCCGAGCAGCACCAGAATCTCTCCACTCGAACCGCTCCCAGAAACGCCGTCTTTCAGGAAAAACAACTCCCGTCCGGAGGAGACTTTCGGCCCCTTCGGCGGGCGGGATTTGGCTTTGAACGCATCCATCTCGTCTGCCGAAACGCCTGCCGCCTCGAGCTGTTCGAGATACAAAACCGTCTCTCTCGGCAGCGATTTTCCACGCTGCAAATGCGCCTCATAGCGATCCGGTCCGGCGTTGTAGGCCGCGAACAGACCGGGGAAACCGAAGCGGTCATACATGGCGCGCAGATAGGCCGTGCCGGCAAGAATGTTGTCGCGCGGATCTTGCGGATCAGGCCCGAGACCATGCGCGACGCGCAGCTCCTCATAGGTGCCGGGCATCACCTGCATCAAACCGATTGCGCCGGCGCGCGACGTGATCGGCCGCCCGTTGAGCATGGTTTGCCCACGGCTTTCCGCGTCCATCACGGCATAAATCCAGCTCTCAGGAATGTCGAAGCGGCGGCTTGCGTCGGATACGAAGCGCTGCCATCGTTCAAGCTCCGGACCTTGGGAGATGACGGCCGGCGGCGCGCCGGTCGCGGCGGAACAGGCGCATGGCGCGAAAGACGCCATGCCAAGCATCAGGAGGGTCACTCGGTCCATAGCGGCACGAGCTTCCCAACGATGTTTTCGGCCGGCACCGGCCCGAAATATCGGCTGTCGAAAGAGCCGGGAGCGTCGCCGCTGATCAGAAAAATCTCGTCGCGGGCGAGCGGCCGACATTCGTTCCACCACGGCAAGGGGCGGCCCTGGCCGTCGGTTTTGATGCGGCGCGCGGCGATCTTGCCGCCGATGATGATTGCATCATTGAAGGCGCAGACATGCTCGCCGGGAAGTGCCGCGACGCGCTTCACCAGCGGCACGCTGCGGGGCAGATAGCCGCGCTGGTCGGCGAGCTGGCCGACCATTTTCGGCATGCGAACAAGCACGAAATCGCCGGTGCGAGCCGCGCCCAGGCCAAGGCCATAGAGCCCAACCGGCGCGCTGGCCGAGGCATTCCAGATCAGTATCGGGGCCGGTTTGGCGAAGGCGCTGAAGCCGATCAGGACCAAACCGATGCTTGCGGCGGCGAGCGACTTGCGCGCGCGAACGCGCCGCAAGCCGCCGCCGATCAGATGCAGGGAAGGCCGCGCCATCATGTACGGCCTCCGCGATTTTCATCGGAGTCGGAAGCTGGCGGCCGGCTTTTCGACCAGGCCTCGAGCTCGTCGATGTGATAGCGGACGAAGCGGCCGTGCTTGCGAAATTGCGGGCCGTGGCCCGTAAGCCGCATCTTCTCCAAAGTCCGCTGGGACAGGCCGACATAGAAGGCGGCCTGCGCGGTATTGAGAAACGGACTGCCCTTCTTGGCGCGGGCGGCGCGTTCGTTTTCGTCGTCCATGATGAACCTCGTTTCGCGTGCTGAAAGACGGAAGCGAGAATCGGCGAAGGGGAGCGTTTGCGGGACGGGCGAAGAGTGGGCCGGGAGTTTTCGCCGCCCTTCGGTTGCGCGTTGTTCGGGATCGAAGAGCCCCCGCGCCGTTGGCGCGGGGACTGCGGGAGTTGGGGCCGGTCAGTCGGCCGGGTTCCAGATGATGGCGTAGGTGTCGTCGTCGTCCTGGCCGGCGGCGCGGCCGAGATTGGCGTAGAGTTTTCTCGGGCCGAACTCCGGGGCTGCGATCGACAGGCTCACATAGTCCTTGCCGGAAGCCTCGCCGGTCCTGATCCAGCCGGCGCCGACTTCTACGCCTTGGGTGAGCACCCGGAAGTCGGGATGGCTGTCGGCGCTCTTGGCCTGATTGGGCACGATGGCGATGTCGGCGCGGACGCTGAGCGTCTTGAGCTGGCCCTTGTAGCCGCCGTTCTCCTGCTTGGTGACGTATCCGATCGCGGTCATTTGAAAGTCTCCTTTTGCTTGTCGCCCGGGGACCATTCCCCTGCGATGGCCGACCGTGATGGGCGCGTTCGGGTCGCGCGAACCCAACGGGCCGAAGCGGCAGCGCAGGACCCGAGCGGGCAGCTTTTTTTGCAGCGAAGCGGGCGCGAGGAGCCGCCGCCGGCGGCGGGGAAAAAGGCTGATGGCCGAGGGTTTCGGGCGGGCCGGATCCGCCCATAGGTCATCAAGCCAGCGGCAGGGGAATGGTCCTGGGTGCCAGGCATTGGAGACAGCCAGGCGCGGTCGCCGCAGCCAGGCAGAGGTCAAGGCGGCGATTGGAAAAGAGGGGTTCGCGCCGTGCCGGCATCGCCATGGCGCCCAGGCAGCAAGCGCCAGATTGCCATCACCGGGCCGGATGTTTTGCGGAGAGGATCGGCAATGTGCTCGGCTGAGAAGGGACCGGTGCTGCGCTGCCCCGAAGGCTTTGCCGGGCACGCGATACCGCCCGGCAGACGGACGAGCGGCGAGGTTCCACACCTCGCCACCCGCCGATGCCAATGATCATTCAGACACGAACAGCATCTGCACCTTTGCCCACTGATCGGCGGTGCGGAAGCCGCCCCGCTCGGTGTAGCTCGACACCGGGAACGCCATCCAGCGGGCAGCCAGCCGTCGACTTGTTCGCGGCCGTTCTCGCCCGACAGGAAGTCGCGAATGATCTTCTTTTGCGTCTTCAGCTTCTGCGATGAATTGGCGTCGGCGACATGCCTGCCGCCGATGTCGGCAAGCATTTCATTGGCGACTTGCCTGTCGCGCAGCAGCTCGAAGAAGGCGTCGCCAGGCTGCCACCAGCCGCGCATGTCGAGGCCCAGATGGTTGCCGAGCGCCTCGACGATGGCGGTGCCAATGCTGAGCGTTTCGGCCATGACCAGCGCGAGAATGCGCAGGGCATCTTCGTCGGAAAGCGCCAGCAGACGGGCAAAGACGCTCGCCAGCGCGACGTCGTCACCATTGCCGCCGGCAACCGGACCATCCTCGTCAATCGCGCCGAGCAGGGCCAAAACCGCGCGCTGCTTCCCGGCAAAGGCCGCTTGCGCCTTGCTGGCAGCGATGCTGGCGGCGATCACTTCGTTGGCCGCCCGCTGCGGCTCGACGCGCACCGTCCACAGGCCGGAACCGACAATCGCGTGGGCTACCATCAGGCGCAATGCGGCACCCGGATGGTCGAGCAAGGCCGTGCGCACGGCGGCGTGACGATGCAGGTCGACATAGTTCTGCATCGGTCCGCTGAGTTCCGGGCGCGACGCTTTGCCGGCGTTTCGGCTTCCTCGCCGGCCTCGCCTGCCGTGCGGGCGCGCCGCGCTTCCTTGCGCGAAAGATAGCCCTCGTGAGCTTCGACTTCGCCGCGCTGCGAGACAGTGACGACGACCTTGCCGCCTTTCTTCTTCGCTGTCTTCTCGTAGTCCCACGAATGGAAATACTGCCCGGGTTCGAGCAGGATGACATCCGCCCAGCCGGCCTCCAGCCAGGCCTCGCGCCTTGCGGCAATCGCCTCGTTCTGCTTTTGCCAGAAGAGATCGGCATCGGCGAAATAGCTATCCTCGCCGAACAGGTCCGACACGATCAGGCCGGGATAGTCCTCGATTGGGAACAGCGCCACCTTGGAGATCGACTGGCCGCCGAACAGCCATTGCTTCAATTGCCAGCCGCGCGGCGCCCGGCTGCCCGGATCGGCAAAGAGCGCCAGCCACTCCTTCTGCTGCGCCTTTGACGCCATGGTCAGATGCCGCACTGTCTCGGTGTCGATCTCTTCGCGCCGATAGGCTTCGCGGATCTTGGGCAACAGATCGCCGAGCGCCAGAATGCGCTTCACCTGAGGCTCGGTCAGGCCGAAGGTGGCGGCGATGTCCGCAATGGCCCTCCCCTCCTTGATCAGGCGCGTAAAAGTCTCCCATTGCGAGACTTCGTCGGGGTCGAGACGCGCGATGTTCTCGATCAATGACGCTTCCAGCGCATCGGCGTCGTCGCCGTCCTCCATGATCGCGCAAGGCAGAGGGTCGGCCAAGCCGCGCTCATCGGCGACCGTCCTGGCTGCGAAATAGCGCCGCCGGCCGGCGACGATCTCGAACGTGTCGGGCGAGCCGTTGGGCCGGATCAAAAGCGGCACCAGGACGCCACGCGCCCTGACCGACGGCAGGATGTCGGAAATGTCGGGCGCGCGCCTGGAATGGCGCATGTTGATGGCGGACACGCTCAACCGGTCGATGGAAACATGGGCAAGCTGCATGGTCTTTCTCCTTTGTCTGGGCTGAAAAGCCCCACCGCGAGGCCGAAGGCCGAGCGGCGGCGCGGGTGGGTTGCGCCTGAGCGGCGCGGGTCATTCCGCCCGCTCTGGCGGAAGCTCTGGTGTTCAGGTTGAAAGGACTGCGGCGGCCTGCCGCAAAAGCCGCTCGGCCTCGGTGATGCGGCCGGCACGGCGCGCCGCCTCGGCGTAGATCGAGAGCGGAAACCGCGCGGCGAAGGCGAGGTCGCGCTCGATGCCGATGCCGATCGGTCCCTTGACCGCTTGCAGCTCGGCAAGGCTGACGCTGCCGAGTTCGGGGAAGCCGAAACCGAGATCGCAAAGACCGAACAGCGTGTCGCCGTCGGCGTCGAGCTCGGTCAGAAGCCACGTTGCGACGCCAACCGGATTGAACAGTTTGACGACTGGAACATGGTCGGTTGCGGTGTCGGCCGCGCCATTGGAGAGCAGCCGGGCACGCAATTCGTCGGTGATCAGGATCATCACAAAGCTCCTTGTCAGAACAGGTCGAGTTGATTGCGTGCGTTCGGCGGGAGAAAGATTCACTGGATCTTTCTCTGATCCGCCTCACCATCGAAGAGGCCGATCTCGGGCGGCTTCTGCGGTGCGCGCGGACGCATCGGCGCGTCCATCAGCAGCGACAGCCGGTCACGCGTGGCGATCGGCCGGACGCCGGGAACGAGCGTCTGCTCGCCTTCCGGCGTGGGCTCGCTTTGCGGCGGAAAGGGATCGCGCGTGCTCATGCCGCGATCTCCGTTTGCGCCTCACCTTCCAGATTGGAGTTGAAGGCGAGAAGAGAATCGGCGGCCTTCGAGGCAAGGCTTGCGGCGCGAAAAATCGCGCGGTTGTCCTCGCGCAAAACCTCCAGCCAAGAAGCGATGTAGTCGGCATGGCGCACGGTCGGCTCGATGCCGAGCCAGCAGCAGGTGAAGGCTGCCGTCATCTCGGCAACCAGTTCCTCACGCGCGTAAGCCTTGGTGCCGAAGCTACCGGAGAAGTCGCGGGCAAGGCGGGTCGGATGCCCGGTCCAGTGGCCAAGCTCGTGGAAGCAGGTGCGGTAATAGTTGATCTGTTCGAAGAATGCCGGTTGCGGCGGCAGCTGAACAAAATCGGCGGACGGCATGTAAAAGGCGCGGTCACCGCCAATGCGGATATCAGCGCCGGTTGCCCTGACCAGCGCCTCGGCCCTTGGGACAATCTGGCTCTCGGGCAGCGGCTCGGCGTTGGCGTAAAAGTGTTCGGGCAGGCCCTCGCATTGCGCGACATTGAAGACGGTGAAGCGCTTGAGGAACGGCACCGCATGCGGCTCGTCGTCCTCTTGTCTGGCGCGTTCCTTCTCGTTCTTCGGGATGAAGCGGTCGGCGTGAACGATGGTCGTGCCGTGCTCGCCTTTGCGGACATTGCCGCCAAGCGAAAGCGCCTGACGGAAGGTGAGCCAGCCTTGGCCGGGGTAACCGTGCTCGATGACAGCGCCCCACAGGATCAGGATGTTGATGCCGGAATAGCCGCGCCCGGTGATCGCGTTCCTTGGCAGCCCGAGCGATGCCTTGGCGCGACCCCAAGGCTGGACCCAAGGCACGCAGCCCCGCTCCAGATCGGCGATGATGCGGTCCGTAATCTCCGAATAAAGGCTCGTTCTCTGCGGTTCGCTCCTCTTGGAACCAACGTCTCCGCTAGCGCTGCGTTTGCCGGTCCTGCGCATGATCTTCTTCTCCGCTCGCCAATCTCACCGCGCCCTTCCCGAAGCGGGGTGGGCGGCGAACACGACCGGAAAGGCCCACCGTCAGAGGCGGCCTGCATCCGCAGGACCGGAACGCCAGTGGAGGACCCTGAGCGGAACGCGAAGGGTTGCGGGCCGCCGCGGTGGGCCTAGAAGGGAGAGCCGCCCACACCGCGCCGCCGGGAAGGCAAACAAGAAAACAGCGCCGCCCGAGAGGGCGGCGACCGTCACAGCCCACAAGGGCTGCAGCGCCAGGGGGCAAAGCCGTATGGCCGAGACCGCCTGAGCCTCAGCGAAGATGAAGGGGCTCGGTTCACGAGCACCCGGTACGCCTTTCGCGCGCAGGCGCCATTACGCCGACACAGTCAATCAGAAGAGATCAATGTTTCCGATCAGATCATGCCCCCATTCGCAGTGCGGGGCCGATAGCCTAAGGCGACGCGCTCCGTTCCGCCATATTCAGGGAGCAATAGAGCGCTGTCCACAGGAAGCGTCCTCGCGTTGGAACTAGATCTTGCCGGACCTATTCACGGTTTCACCATCTGCAAAATGAAAAAGAGATTGTGCCAAGCACTACCGGGGCGATAGCTAGTTATTTCTCGGCTTGGGGCTTTTCAGCATGATGAATCGGTTGGGTCGCTTTTGCTTGCCCGTCGTGTCCTTCCTGATCGCATTCGTTGCTGTTGCATCGGCTGCGACAAAGCAGAAGCCAGAGGAAGACCCGCCGATGACTTTCGCTCTGGTTCGTAACGGCGATTGCAAGATACTCTGCACCCAATGGATATCCGCCGAGGGCCGGATAACGCGTGACACCCCGAAGCAGTTCGCGCAACTCCTGCACGGACTGAATGGGCAGAGACTCCCTGTCGTCTTTCAATCCCGCGGTGGAGACGTGTTTAGTGCGATCTCGGTTGGACGCATGATCCGGGCCGCCGGTCTCGAAACCGCGATAGGCAGGACACAGTTGAACGGCTGTCCGATGCTGGTGCCGCGCTGCCCGGAGAAGATGGTCAGAGACGGCTGGTCGGAAGGCGAAGTGCATGCGGGAGGCGCGTACTGCTTCTCGGCCTGCCCGCTCTTGCTGGCTGGCGGCCAGGTTCGCGCCGCCGCTGTCAATGCCTACATCGGCCTGCATCAGATAACCAACGGAAGGGCGCAAGCTCACTCGGGGCGAAGAAACCTCGACCAGATTTCAGCAGTGCCGGATCCGGTGCTGAAGCAGACGCTTTCCGATTATTTCGAAGAAATGGGCGTCAAGAGCCGCGACGTGTTTGCTTCGATGGGCTTGGCCACGCCGGAGGGCATTCACTACATCCTGAGCCAAGAAGCACTCAGATCAGGCATCATTACAAAGGTCTTCTCCTATTCGGAGGAACCTGGATATGTCACAGGCGCGGGCAGTAACCCTCACCCGATCACTTCCGTTCTGGTGTCCCCCAACGTCGACACCGCCATTCCTCCGCCGTAGGAACGTACCCGTCCGGCGAACACCGCAGGTATTGAAAGTTAGCTGAGGAGCTTGCTGCACCCCATGACCGAGGTATGCTCAGGCAATGATTACTTCTCCTTGTCCTGTTTATCTCTTCAGGAGCGCAGGTTTCGCTCCGTCCGGCGACACAGTGGTGAGCGTTGCTCCGGTGGATTGCGTTGTCGCAGTTTACGGCAATGGGGGTGTTGTTGGTGAAGGCGGTCTGTCTTCCGCCTTTGGTGGGGCGGCAGTCTTCAAGAACGATGTTTCCGGCGAATGCTTCGTCGGAGTATGGGGAGCCCGAAACGCCGCACGTTTCCGCAATGAGCTTCGAGCTCATATGCAGATTGTCGTTCACAAGGAAGCGCCAGACGCTCGGCTCACTCTTGGAATAACGGAGAACGAGCGCCCTAAGAGGTCTGCGCGCAAATGAAGGGCAAGCAGAATTTGGCTGAGGCCGGCGCGCCCAGGCGGACCTTGTAGTCCTCATCGGCTGGCCCGCGTTCGCAGTCTTGGCCGCTTCTATCTTCCAATCATAACCGTCCGCAAAGGCCGCGGTGGTTCCGATACCGGACGAATGTGCCGTCAGTGGTTGCCGAACTCAGGTCGGAGGCTAACCAGAAGCTTGGCGACCCGGTCGCTTCTCTCAGCTAGCAGTCCGCGGTCCGTTAATCCCATATGCTCGGTGGCTACAGCGAATAGATAGGCTGCGATGTCGCTCGCGGTGGCGCTTTCGTCCATCAGCATGACGTAGACCGTGTCCGCGTAGGCGTCATATTCGTCGGTAGCATCTGGTATGCCGGAGACACCGATAGGATCCCAATCGTGTAGCAAGATCTCCCGGACTCGAGCTCGGTTCTCTCGTGACTGATACTTGTTTCGCCCGTGAGCCATTCTCTCGTCCTACGCAGCGACGGCCTTCGATGATCGACGTTTCCAGTTCCATGGCAGGAGTTCGTCCAGCCGGCCTTGCGATGTGTCGGCGATGCGGGCGAGCACGTCGGCGAGCCAGGCCTGTGGATCGACGTCATTGAGCTTCGCGGAGCCAATCAGCGTATACATGATAGCAGCGCGGTCGGCGCCACGGTCTGAACCGGCGAAGAGCCACGCCTTGCGGCCGAGAGCCAAACCGCGGAGCGCGCGTTCGGCCGCGTTGTTGGTCAGGCAGATGCGCCCGTCTTCGAGAAAGCGGATGAAGCCTGGCCAGCGCTTGAGCATGTAGTCGATCGCCTGCGCGACGGGAGCGTGACGCGACAGTTTGGCTCGCTCGCCATGCATCCATGCTTCGAGTTCGGCGATGAGCGGCGCGCTCCTTTCGGTCCTGACGGCAAGGCGCAGTTCGGCGGCAAGCCCGCTGATATCTCGTTCGATCTCGAACAGGAGATCGATACGTTTGACAGCCTCGAAAGCGATCGGCGAGATCGGCGGCGTGTTCTTTCCCCGACGGCTATTGGCGGCGATATCGGCCAGCACGAAGAACTTGCGTCGCGCACGGCTCCAGCACAGCGCCTCCGTCACCGCTCCGGGCTTCCGGTCGGGGAGATAAAGCCCGTTGTAGCCGGCATAGGCATCGGCCTGCAGAATGCCGGTGAACTGGCTCAGATGCCGTTCCGGATGTTCGCCCGACCTGTTACGGGAGGCGTAAAACACCACCGCCGGTGGCGCTGTGCTGCCGAAGGGCCGATCGTCGCGGACATAGACCCAGGCCCGACCGGTATCGGTCTTGCCCTTCGCCAGGATCGGCACCGTCGTATCGTCGCCATGAAGACGGTCTGCCGAGAGCACATGCTCCTCGATTAGCGCACGCAGCGGGCGCAGCGCTGCCGCGCAGGCGCCGACTTGGTCGGCCAGTGTCGACAGGCTCAGATCGACGCCTTCGCGGCCGTAACGTTCGCTCTGCCGGTTGAGTGGCTGGTGTTGGCCGAACTTCTCGAACAGCACCATAGCAAGCAGGTTCGGGCCGGCAAAGCCGCGCGGGGTGACGTGGAACGGTGCTGGCGGCTGGGTGATCGCCTCGCATTGCCGGCAGGAGAACTTCTCGCGCACCGTCTGGATGACCTTCCACTGGCGCGGGATCACCTCGAGCGTCTCGGTAACGTCCTCGCCGAGCTTCGACAACCTGGTCGAGCCGCAGCATGGGCAGCTCTCGGGAGCGGCGATTATGACGCGCTCGCGCGGCAGATGTTCGGGGAATGACTTGCGCGCCGGGCGTCGACGCTCGAACGAACGAACCGTTTGCGTTTGAGCTATCGCCTTCTCGGCAGCGAGTTCGTCCTCGGTTGCGTCGGCCTCCAGTTCCTCAAGCTGAAGCTCCATCTGCTCAAGCAGACGAGCCTTGCGTTCCGAGCGGCTGCCATAGAGCTCGCGCCTGAGCTTCTCGATCTCCAGCTTCAGCCGAGCAATCAGCGCCTCCGTCCCGGAACTGACAGCCGCTGCGCGGGCGGCAACCGCTTCGGCCTCAACGCGCGCGGCGCGCTCCGCGAGGATCATCGCGTGGGCGGCAGCCAGGTCGGAAGGGAGCGATTCAGCAGCGGACACCGAGCGATGGAATCACATCCGCCACCATGTGCAAGGCCAAAATCTAGCCTGTCGCCGTCGGCCGCCAAGTCTTTTGCGGCAGAGTTGTCTGGCCTGCTCGGCTGGAGTCAGCATTTCAAAGATTGCCACGTTCAATCCCCAGCATTAGCGATTTTCCGTAGCCATCGGAGCGGCATCAAATACCGACTACCCAGTTCAAGCAAGGTCGGCATCGAGCCAAAGGCCGACATTCAGGCGGCGGGCAGCGTGTTTTAACGTTGTGACCAATTTAAACCAGGCCTTCAGATCGTTCCACGAAACGTACGCTGGGGCCAAAGAGGCCAGCGGACGAAGCTTTCATCACTTTTGTGCTCTCCGCGTGACCCTGAAATCCCGCCAACGTCGCCGCTACCTATGGCGCCGATCGTCGAACGAGGACTTTTCACCCAGATATCGATAATATGAGGAGTCGCTAATGCTAGCGCGATAGCCTACAAACAGCAAACCGCTCAAACATCGCGATGGAGGACGAGATGGCTTATGGGATAGTTCACCACTTTCCGGGTGGGACAAAGTCACAGTACGAGGCCTCGATCGCCGCTGTGCATCCAGCAGGCGGTGCTCTGCCAAAGGGTCAGACCTTCCATGCGGCTGGACCGTCCTCGGGGGGGTGGACAATCGTTGCCATCCACGACTCCAAGGAGAGTTGGGAGAAGTTCCGCGATGGAATCCTGATGCCCACGATGAGCAAGGGCATTAAGGGCGGCTTCACCTCGCCACCGCAAGAGACAGCGTTCGAAGTCCAGAACATTCATGGCGGAGCGCTCGGGAACTGAATATGGGCATCTCGGCAACGTGCGCCGGTTCGGCACCGTGTAGACGAAATGCTATCGACCGATCCTATCGAAGAGTTGGCCAAATCACCGATTGACGCTGTGCAGTCGTGAGACTCGTCTCGGTGCCAGCGTTCGAACCGGCGGCCGTTGCCGCCGATGCTGTCTTTTTGCGATGTCCTGACCTGCCATGGCAACTTGCCACGGTGAGTCAGCCCATTCTGATTTACGTTTTCCGCGCTGTTCAATTTGCCAAGAGCGAGACGGTTGTGACCGCTGCGCCAGTTGATCTCGTCATCTCGGCATTTGGGGGCGGCGAAATGAGGGCGAGCAGGGGCTTGAGGCTGCCTTTGGAGGCTCGGCTTACTGCCGCGATGAGGCGACGGGAGAGGCTTATCTAGCCATTTGGGGAGCCCGGAACGGTTCGCGCCTCCGGAGGCGGCTGCGTGTGAGCGGAGCAACCCTGCAAACCGTCAGCGGCGAACCGCCAGCCCGCCTTATCTGGTATAACAGCGGCCAGAAAGGACATCGTCCGAATGTCCGTTAGTCACCCAAAGCAGAAATTCACGATGGTCGATTTTCAAACCTTCTATTTCAGTTCAATTTGCGGTCTCCACTAAAGGATTCATCCACGGCGCCGTCGCTATGGTCGGCAGATAGCGCCGTGTAACGGCGGCGAAGCGCATATGGAATGACCTATGCTAAAAATCGCAGACAGCGCCAAGGAGAGAATACTCCACCTCTGCGCTCAATTTCGCCGGGACAAGGGCGATGATCCGATACCAGCCATTATGTGGCTGGACACTGATCTCAATGGCGGAAGCTTCCCGTCAGGCGTGATTATCGGTGCGTATACTTCGGCCCAAAGAAGTGAGTTGGGCGGAGAAATCCGAAACGATAACGGACTGGAATACGTCTTGGCGGTGGCCGACGACTATCTACCGAAATTCATTGGGAAGACGCTTTCGTTCGACGGCAACTCGTATCACCTCGATTAGCGACCAAGTGTCAGCTTTTAGCCTGTTGCATTCCTTTAGCAGGTCGTAATACTTGGCGGACTGCGCTTGCTGACATCGTGCCACTTGATCGACACTTGAAAGTAGCGAATTCAGCCGTCCGATGAAGCGGGCGACTTCCGACGCGGAATGCCTGGTGCCGACATGTCACGAAAGGAACTCCCGCATTGCCCAAACACGGCCGCAGGCCGCCGGAATTTGACTCGGGAGTCGCGCGGGTTCACTATATTAGCATATTCAAATATTGATCGGCGCAGGAGCCATGTCGGGGGGAAGAAACGGCGAAACTCCTTTGTCCAACGGGACCGTGGTTGACTACGACCTGATCATCGTGGGTGGAGGTCTGGCGGGTTCTTCGCTTGCCATCGCCCTTGCCGGCCGCAGCATCCGGATTCTCATCGTCGAACAGCAGGAGGAGTTCAGAGACCGAATCCGCGGCGAGCTTCTGATGCCTTGGGGAAGTCTCGAGGCGAAACGCTTGGGCATCTACGATTTGCTTCTTGAAAGCTGCGCCATCGAGGCATCCTACTTTTCAAGTTTCACAAAGGGCTCCTCGCCTGTGACGCGGGACCTGCTTGCGACGACCCCGGCTGCCACCTGCTGCGCGACGTTCCCCCACCCGGAGATGCAAACCGTTCTCTTGAGACAGGCCAAGTTGCTGGGAGCCGAGGTCAGGCTCGGGAACGGGGCATCCGCCGTGACATTTGGAGATGTGCCGCGGGTTCACATCGGCGGCGACGTCAAAGGTCTCTCTGCCCGCCTGGTCGTTCTGGCCGACGGTCGGGATTCACGGCTGCGATCGCTTCTAGGCTTCGACGTGCTGCACGACCCGGAGCAGCTCGTTACAGCTGGCATGCTTCTGGAGGGCGACGTCAACTACTCGGAGTTCCTCGCCGGCGAGGCGAGACCATCGGCAAATACGGTCAATCTCTTCTATGATCCCAAGGGCGGGAGAATGGTGATCGCAATGCGCATCGCACCCAGGCGCAACCGCATCTATCTCATCTACCACAAGGATGTCTTGCCGAAGCGTCTCTCCGGCCGCCATTCCGTGGATGAAATGATACGGCAGCTTCAGGCGGTGGGCGCTCCCAGCCATTGGTTCGACCAGGCACGTCAGGCAGGCCCGCTCGCGAGCTTCGACGGATCGCATCGATGGATCGATAGCCCTTTCCGCGACGGGGTCGTTCTGGTCGGCGATACCGCGGCCGCCACTGACCCTGCCTGGGGCAGAGGCCTGTCAAGGACACTTCGGGACGTGCGGCTGCTGAGAGATCGATTGCTGGAGAGCTCCGATTGGCGTTCGGCGGCGGAGGCCTATGCCCGAGACCATGATGATTTCTACGGCCGGATGCGACGCCTGGAGGCAATGCAGACAACCTTGCTGTTCGAACGCGGAGAGGCAGCCGACAAACGACGAGAGCATGCCTTCGCGCTTTTTGCCCGCGATCCGACGCGCGTTCCGGATGTAATGGGGTTAGGGCCAGAGGCACCGTCAGACGACCAGGCGCGTGCCCGCTATTTCGGGCAGATATGACTTCGAACGCTGTCTCAGGGCGGCGAGGTGGAGACGCCCTTGATGCCCTTGCTCGTTGTGGCCATGAGGTTCAGCCACAATGAACCGGAGGTTGGCGAACTGTTAACCGGTTGGTCGCTGGTTCGAATCCGGCCATGAGAGCCAACATTTTCAGGTCCGTTCCGGACACATAGGTTACAGTTTATACCGGAGACATGGGTAACACTTTTGGCCCGAAGGGGTTGTGGA
>NZ_JARTVT010000051.1:0-20160 GCF_029625685.1 Mesorhizobium sp. WSM4976 | reverse complement strand
ATCGAACTCTACAACTGGTATTCCCGATACGCCCACGGCGATGCTGCGGTGGTCCCCGTTGGCCTCGTGCTTTCCCTACTTGTCGTCCTCATCCTTCTGTTCACGGGGTGGAAGGGCTGGGAAATGGTCTATAGGCATCACGTGGGAGTGGCAGACAGTCCCGAAGGTCGGCGCTGACGCCTCCAACATTGAACGCACGTTCGAGCCGCATCGCCCGATGACCACAATTACTAACGATGTAGTTCCGCCATGGAACCTTTGTGCCGGACCGTGAGGGTCCCTAACGGACGTTAGCCGTTAGAAATCGCAGGAAGCCCGTCGCCTTTGCCCACTAGCTGCGGCGGCTTATTCTTAGCCGACACAAATTGTTAATGCGTGGCCTAGGGCCAAAGGCGCACAGTTTCTCTCTTCCTCGCGGCAATCCGGGGTAAGGGCCTGGCCTGCCTGCCCTGGTTCCCCGACTTCCCGCAGGCAGGGTATCGTGTGCCTGCCAGTTCAACCTTGCCGGCCGGCTTTCCGGCAAAGCCGAAATCATGACGGCGCGCACCAAAACTGACGAAGATCAAAGTCGACCCCAATGCACCCAGTGCGCCTTATTTTTGCATGCCGGCGCGTTGCTCCCCATGTTATTAACCCAATGATGACCAACGGCGTCCAAGGCCCTAACAAGAGGCTAGCCCTGTTCAGCTGCCAGGCGCTGAAATATGCATTGTCGCATCAGGAGACACCCGGAGATTTGTCGTGACTTATCCGCGTTCGAAAGAGCTCGCAGGTTTCATCCAGAGCCTGCAGGAGCCGCGCACACCTCATATTTCCCTAAGCTCCTTTCGCAGGCGCTGGGCGTGAAGGTGGCCGACCTGGCGAGGATGACAGGCGTTCACCCCAATACCCTCCGTCATCCATCATCGGAGAAACTCCAGCTTCGGATGCGCGACATGGCGACAGTTATTTCGGCTGCAACGGAATATGCCGGCAGCATAGATAAAGCGGTACTTGGCACCGCAACGAACCTATCGCTGCCATCGACATTGCACCGCGGCAGAGCTTGTCGCCGACGGCCAGATCGAAACCGTTCTTGCCTCTGCGGGATCTTCAGAACGGAGCGCGCGGGTGAGGCTCGACCACCTTGGGATGGACAGGATCTTACATGGCTTTCGGGAAACCAAGAAAGCCGCGCCGATTTCCCGCAAACGAACTCTGGGAAGATTACTGATCGCTGCTTTAGCGCCTTAAGTAGAGAGCTGAAGCCCGTATATTTTGCAAACTCGAATGTTTTTTATATTGATGAAACGAAATGATCACAGTATACCTTCCGATTTGTGTTGCATAGCTTGGACAAGTCTGCCATCTTGAGGATTCGCGGCTTGCTCTCGGTTATGCTTTCCTATTGGAATATCGACCTTTGTTTATGAAATCCAGCATCGATCATCTGCCTCCGCCGAAACAGCGTGAGCTGACAAGGACGGTGGAGGTGCTTCTTGAGGAATTCGACGACGCGCTAAAGGGCGCAACGGCCGATTTCAAGAAGCGCGGGCGCATTTTGAAGATCATCCTCTTCGGGTCCTATGCCCGCGGCGGCTGGGTTGACGAGCCGCATACCAAGAAGGGCTACCGTTCCGATTTCGATCTCCTGGTGATGGTCAATAACCGCAAGCTGACAGATTTCGCTGGCTACTGGCAGGCAGCAGCCGACCGACTGATGCGCGAGATAGACACTCCGGTAAGCTTCATCGTGCACTCACGGCGAGAGGTGAACACCGCGCTGCGCGAGGGGCAGTATTTCTTCGTGGATATCCGTCGCGAGGGGATCGTTCTCTATGAGCTTGATGACGAGCCGCTGACAAACCCGATACCTGTCAAACCGACCGACGCCCTTCGGGTGGCTACCGAATATCTGGAGGACCGTTTACCTCACGCAAGGAAGTTCACGAAGGGTGCTACTTTCTATCGGAGCGAAAAAGACTACAAGGAGAGCGCATTCCTGCTTCACCAATCAATCGAGCAAGCCTATGGAGCATTGTTGTTGGTGCTGACGAACTACAGCCCTGCGTCTCACAACATAAAATTCCTACGGAGTCTCGCCGAGGATCAAGCGCAAGAACTTGCCGAGGCATGGCCGCGCGATCAACAGCGCTTTGTGGCTTGGTTCAACATTCTCAATGAGGCTTACGTGAAAGCGCGCTATTCGCGACACTTCGAGATCACCGAGGAAGCCCTTCAGTGGCTTGCAGAGCGGGTCTCCGACCTGATTGATCGCATTGAAACAATCTGCCGAGAGCGACTTGAGGAATTAAAAGCCGAGGCGAGCATCGCAGCTCAACGAACTGGCTGAGGGTTGGGCATTAGTTCCAGTCTGCCCTTTATGCGACTTCTTGAGCACAAAAGGCGAACATTAGATTAGCGCCTATATGGTTCAGTCACCACGCCGACTCCCGGGGCGTTCAGTGATCAGCTAGCGTCAGGGACACAGTTGCGCCTCCCTAAGCAGGTTCACTCGGCATGTAAGACCTTAGTGAAATGGGCATGTATCAGGAGGAGGGAGACCGGCTGAGATTTCAACCTGTGCGGCGCAGATAGAGCAAATACTATATATGAATTGTATCTCCTTCGAATCCTTCATATTGAGCCAAACGCCTGGTCCTTTAATTAATGTTGCCTTTCCTTTTTTGATAACGCATGCAGGAGATAGGTATATTTCTGTTCTGTCTGGATCGACGGAAAACTGAGTTACAACTCCCTCATAAGAAAGAGACCCACCTGAGAGGAATACGCGGGCGTATCGATTGGTATCCTTGTCAACAACATGCGGCTGGCCGTCGACGAATTTTGAATTGTACGCATTTTTCAGCAAGAAAGAAATAAGGTCCGACTGACTTGCCTTTAAAATCTCGTCTTTACCGAATATCTCTCTAAGTTTTACCGAAAAATAGTCGGTGGAATTCGCAATTCCGAATAACAACCCTAGCAATAGTGAGCATATGAAAATTGAGGTTATCAAATATTTCGAATATATTAGGTTTTGCAGTTCGAACCTCGTCCCGGAAGCGATACCGTAGATGTGAGTTATCCCGAGGGGAATTAACGCACTTAGAGATGTCAACGCGACGTATATAATTGGCAAATGCGAATCAGGTATTTCAGGAATATTGCTAACGAAGCTTGCGACAAATAGAGCTACAAACCCAGGCAAGACAAATACGAGCCATCTATTTTCGCCAAATATATTCATGGCTCAGTTACAATTCTTACTGCATTGCCCGTTTTTGCAGCATTGCGTTCCCGCAGCGCAGGCATTAGCGGTACAAGTATTAGGCGATATTGTCCCCTTTTCAAAATAGCTATACTTTCCGTCGTCGCCCTTCTTCCATTCGTAGATGACGTAGTCGGGGCGGGTGATGTCGCCTATCGCGTTGTAGCTGATCTCACCAATTGCGGTTTTCCACGGACCTTCGGACTTGATGATCTCGGCAACTTTCTGCGCGTCGTCGGCCGAGCCAACCTTGGCGATAGCCTGCGAGATGATCTGGATCGCGGCATAGGAGTAGAGCGTGTAGGCTTCCGGCTCGAAGCCGGCGGCGCGGAACTTCTCCACGACTTCCTTGGCGTCCGGGTTCTTACGCGGATCCGGAGCGAAGGTATTGAGCGTGCCGGCAACCGCGTCACCAGCGATCGAAGCCAGTTCGTTGGAGACAATGCCGTCGCCCGAGAACAGCGGCGCCTTCAGGCCCTGGTCGGCCGACTGACGGATGATCAGGCCGGCTTCCGTGTGCAGGCCGCCCCAGTAGATCAGGTTGACATTGTTTTCCTTCATCTTGGCGATGAGGGCCGAGAAGTCCTTGTCGCCGACATTGACGCCTTCATACATCACTTCCCTGATGCCGTTGGCGTTGAGGTTCTTCTTGGTCTCGTCGGCAAGGCCCTGCCCGTAAGGCGTCTTGTCGTGGATGATGGCGATCTTGGCATCCTTGAAATTTAGGGCGATGTAGTCGCCCGCTATGATACCCTGCTGGTCGTCGCGGCCGCAGGTGCGGAAGGTGTTCCACATGCCGCGCTCGGTGAACTTCGGATTGGTTGCGGCAGGCGTGATCTCGAGGATGCCGTTCTCCTGATAGACTTCCGACGCTGGGATGGAGACTCCCGAATTGAAGTGGCCGTCGACGAACTTGACGCCGTCGGCGACGAACTTGTTGGCGACCGAGATGCCCTGCTTGGGATCGGAGACGTCGTCGCCGATCTCGAGCTTGAGCTGCTGGCCAAGGATGCCGCCCGCCGCGTTGATGTCGGCGACAGCCTGTTCCGCGCCCTTCTGCAACTGTGCGCCGAAGGCGGCGTTCGGACCGGTGATCGGACCGGCGACGCCGATCAGGATGTCGGCCCACGCGCTGCCGCTGAACGCGACGAACGCGGTCAGCGCAACGGCGGACAAGAGTGATTTTTTGGTATTCATCACAAATCTCCTCACCGCAAATTTTGTTCATGATCTCGCACGCTGATCACGACCTCCACAGGAACGAGAATTCGCCGCTATCTTCTGGCCGTGCGTGGTCCGTCAGGCGTGAGAATGACAGTTTCATTTGTTCCAGGCGGCGTGAAATAGGCGGCCGCTAACGTAACGGCGGCGGTCACCAATGTGGTGATAGCCCCGGACACCGTGTCCGGGAGGGCATGGTTTAGCTCTATGCCGTAGACAAGTAATGTCGAGATCGCCGCGCCGACAGCGGAGCCACCCGTCGCCGCAACTGCCTTGTTGGTGGGCATCCGCGATGGCACTGGCGAACTGGCGCCTACTTGGGCCGGGAAAGCTCCAGGTTCGGTCGGAATACCTCCCGGCTTTGGTGGGGGCGGGGGCGGCGACTTCGGTGACGGTTTGGGCGAGTTAGCCATGGAATTTCCTCTCGTTTGATACCTGCAACTCAGTGTCTCGTTTGTTTCCAGATGTCGGGCGCCGGATTTGTTTTGGATGGGGGGCCGATCGTGAAGGAGATAGACTGAACGTCATTTCTCGTGGAGGCCGCGTTGGCAGAGCCGGAGAGGAAGACAATGTCGAAGTCCACGCCTCCCTTCGTAGTTTTCGTGACACCGAAATCCGCACCATACTGGACGTTGTCTACCTGACCCAAAGGGGAGTACGGAGAGTTGACTTGCAGACCGGAGATAATGCCGGCAAGCCAGTCAGAAAATCCGAATTTCAGCTGTGTTGCGGCGTCAACCTGATTACAGACATCGGCGTTGGTGGCATAAAGATAGTACCTGAACGGCAAGGTGGTCGTGAGCGTACCAGTCTCCGCTGCCGAGGCGGAAAAGTTGGGCAAAATACTTGCTGTTCCACCTGAGTAGGCAAAAACGAAGGGTCCACCGGTCGCTGCCTTCCCCTTCAAACTGAAGTCTTTCGACCGATTGTAGACAATTTTGAGGGTCAAAGTACCAGCCGCAACCTGGCCTTCCAGCACCTTCACCTTATCCGGATTCCGTTCTTTCATCAGAGCGGTTGCGAAGGCGCATTTCAAAGCGCCCAAAATAAGCGGAACTTGGACAAGACTCTCCGCGGTGGTCGGTGGCTTTGTTGCGCAACCGGCCAAGAGGACCGCAAGTGCCAGGTTGACCAGCCGCCTCATAATGCCCTTCCCAAAACAGTCACTCCCCGGCAAAGCCGGGCTCCTGGCGAACCCGATCTCACCGGCCGCTTACGGGCTCGGGTTTCCGCGTTCGTGGCTTGGCTTTCTTCGTCGTTGCGGTTTTTGTGGATCTTATGGAAGAAGCCTTGGCCTCCAGCGCCGGCGCTGGTGACAGTAGGTTCATTCCAAGCGCGGTTGCGAATTTTCGCGCAATCATCCTGAACCCCGTCGGGTCTGGATGCAGTTCATTCGCCCAATGGGTGTCGTTGAGCGTCCCTTGCGTCGGCACGACATGAAATTTGTTCGAGGGATCGGCCGCCAATCCATCAAGCATGGCTTTGAACTGGGCCAGAGCGTCATGTACAATCACTTTGCCCCGTCCAACCGTCCAATTGCAGAAATCCAATGACGGCTTCAGCCACGGCCCGTATCCGCACGGCGCCGGCACTCCGTTTGGGGTCGGGAAATCATAGCAATGAGCGTAGATCGGCACGCCTGGCGCATGCCGGTCCCGCAATGAAAACAGCGCAAGATAGCTCGATCTGACGATAGCCAGGATGCCAGCGTATCGCTGAGCATTCAGGCCGCTTGCTGCCCCATCGTTGTAATCCAGGAAAATACAAAAGTTGTTGCCGGCAACGTCGTTGCCGCCTGCCGACAAGATGATGGCATCCGGCTTTCCGCTGGGCCATTTCGATTTGTCCATCAGCAGTTGCAGGATACGCTCCTGTTTTGGCAAGCTCATCTCGTCGGTGGACGCGTCGCCGCGATGCGCCGTCGAATAGATGATGGGTGATGGGCTGCAGATCGCCTGCAACTGAACCTTGATATCGGAAGGACCGGACAGCGGATTGTTGCCCTCGATAGGGTAGTCGAACCACGAGTCCCCGATGGCAAGAAGGTGTTTCTGCTCTAGATGAAAGTCCGCCTGAAGCGCCGTTGCCGCTTCTTTTGCGGCCCGATACCGTATCGACTGCTTCTGCTGGCCATCGTTCCATGCCGCGAGGTCGCGCTCAATCTGCGCTTGGAGCTGAGCGTGAAGGTCCAGTTCGACGGCCATCAAATTCTCCCCTAATCGTCAATCCGGATCTGCAGACGGAAGCTATTTGCCGCAAAAAGAGCCGGCCCAGGACAGATATCCATCACCCCTTAGCTAGCGGTTCGCCCTGCTCATCGAACTTCGGCACCAAATCATCCGTGTCTTCGTCCAAGGTCACGACCGTGTCGAAATCGATTTCAGTCGAGTCATCGGAAACGAAGCCGGAGAGCGGCGACGTAGCTGAATAGCGTAGAAAGTAGTCGACCGGCGTCTTGTGCCCCTTGCCTGAAGCAAATCGAGGGTGCGGCGAGAAACTCTCCTGATTGTCCGCGATCAGCATCTGATCAGCGTCCACTCGCTTGACGACCAGGAATATGTGATCTGCTCCAGCTGTTGTCTTGTCATCATCCCGGCAGACCCCGACGTCACCCGGCTGCTGGTTTCCGACCTCGACCTTTTGCCACCCGTGTTGCCTGAGATACTGGGCTAGTGCACCTGCGCCATACACGATCTTGGCGAGTGGATAGCCTGCACTCTGCAGAAACAGGCTCAAAGTGCAGGCGCAGGCATTGTGCAAAGTCGGCTTTCCGTAAATCCGCACCATGGCCTGGCGGGCCTTTTCGCGGATCACCTGACACGAACCGGCATCCGATCCGAGATTGATTAGTTTCTCGACAAGGTCGCCGATTGTCGCGCTTTTGATCGCGCGTGGCGATAAGGCGCTGCCACTTTGCGTCCCGACAATCCATCCCTCATGAACCTTGATGGCTCCCGCGAGCTTGTTGAGCTCAGCACTCGAAAGCGTGCCCACGATCTTCGAGGAAGGAACGCCAACAGCGGCCGTAACGGCGGCGATATAGGTTTCGGTATCATTGTTGTCGGCTGGCGGCGCGTAGCGATAGAAGGCGTCGCGAATCGAAAGGTTCTTGTAGGAATTGCTGGTGAATAGAGCCACGACTGCGGCCGAGCCGGTTTCCTCTTCGGGAAAGATCCCAAATTTGCCATCATCGCCAATAGACCCATGGACTTCGGAAAACGATCCGCGGGCGATGTTGCCTGGGTTGTTGTTGCGCCAGGAGCGACTGCCGTCCTTCTTAGTAAGTTCAGCACCGGATTGATCGCGGTAAGCTACCTGTCGCTTTCCCGAGACCCATGCAACTACAAACGCCATAAGATCCTCCTGATATAGGCGTATGATAGCAACATAACTTAGTCTTTAGATCCCCGACTCCGCTTGTTACGACGCAGACGCTGCGGGGGAAGCTACGCTATCGCAATTTTCCCAAGCCTTTTTGTCTTGCTCGCCATGGGCACGATGGACCTTTATATATGGTCCATAGTCAGCCCAAGTCTGCCTTAAAGCGTCTCCTCGCATCTCGCCAATAATGTCAAGCGAAAAGAGATTCATCTTTCCGCCTAGACACACGTAGTCATACAGATTCAGGAGTCGGTATACCTGCGTCTGCACTGCGGAATTACCGTCACCGTCTATGTACTTTGGATCAAATCGTTGTAGGCCTTTGACCCCGTTAAGAGCATCTAGGCGTATCTTTTCTGCAACGATTGCCGATATTTTCGTGTCTAGGTCGTTCATAACATCCAATGTCCTATTTCTCTTCGCGTCGACGTAGAGAACTATTGGAATAGCGAGCGCAGCAATTGCAGTAACAATGGCTGCGCCGGCGCTGCAGAAACCAAGCGCACGATCAATTTTTTGCACTCATCCGCTCCTATTTGACGATTTTTCTACACTGGCTAGGCCACGGGAGCGTTGACAGCTCCGATCGCCGATTTGAATACTCGGAGAAGGTCTTCGCCTTTGGGTGCTCCGAGCCCGGTGCATGCATTCCAACCGTCGCCAGCGGAGTAGCCTACGCCGTTGTCCTTATTGTCGCCTTTGGTGATCTGGCTGAATGCCTGCGAGGCGCCGTAAAGGTACGGTTGAATGAAGCCAAGAGGGCGACCACACGCTTCGTTGATCAGGGCGATCAATCCGGCCCATAGTGGCGCGACGGCGCTCGTCCCCCCGATCGTGGCCCCGCCCCCGGCGACAACAATTCGATAGCCGCTCCGCGGGTCGGCGTCACCCGCGACGTCCGGCACTCCCCTCCCTTTTCCCTGACGAGGGTTGACCGAGGGCGGGAAATGGACGTTCGCCTGGTACCCCGGGGCGTCGAACCGGTCGCTAATTCCGCCGCCAGTGCCAGATCCGCCGTGGTTCCAAACCGCCTCACCCGTAATTTTCCCGTTGGCGGTATCGATTAGGGTGCCTCCACAACCAACGGCATAAGGTGATGACGCTGGGAAATCGACGTGCGCGTGGCCATCGCCAACGCCATCTGTAGCGAGGTTGTCGCCGGCAGCAGCAAACACGGTTACTCCGCGCGTTGCGGCATCTTTCAATGCAGAGTTCATCGCCGCCAAGCCCTGCCCGGTCCATTGCGATTCCGGCGAGCCCCAGCTGATGGAAATAACCGACGGTCTGTTCTGGGCGTCGTTTACGGCACGGGTTATCGCGTCGACGAAGCCCTGGATGGTATTTGGTGCGAAATAGACGGCGATTTTGGCGCCCGGTGCGACCCCGCCAGCAACTTGAATGTCGAGTGCGACTTCTCCATCCGCGTTCGGATCTGGACCAGGATTATTGGCTCCGCCCGACACCGAAATAGCGGTCACCGTGGGAGTTGGTAGCCCCATAGTCTCGAAGGCCAGCCGATTGTCGCTGTCGCGATAACCTCCGCCAAGTTCAATTAGCGCGATGCATTGTCCGGCGCCAAGCCCTTTGGTTGGGGGGAACGTGTAAAAACGTCCTACTTCGTTTGGCAAATGACCAGCCACCACATGAGGATTGGCCACACGGGTGAGCTTTTGTTTGGCGATAGGTCGGGTGTCTAGACCAAGGACAGCTTCAATGCTGCCGACGACGTCGGCAGGTGCCGAAAGGCTGCCAGATCGCGCTCTGAATGCGTTCTTGCCATCGTTGTAATAGTGCAGTCTTGTTCTGAAGGCAGCTTCGAGCTTATCGGCTGGGCCGGCAAGCTTTATCAGCCGCCGAGCGGGATCCTGCAGCACTACCGACAAGCCGGCTTCGCTGGCAAATTTGCGAACCTTGTCGAACGCTGCGCTATCCTGCGCTGCGGTGGACTCAGTGGTGGGAGGCGGCACGGCCCCAGGTTTCATCTTCAGGAGGGGGTCGCCACCCTCGTCCTTGACATACACGCTTACTTCGATTTGCTCGCGCGGATTGGTTGCGTGGACGGAGGCTATTGGTGCCGTTCCGACGGGCGGCTCCCGGTTGCTGCCAGGAATTTCAACATATTGGGCCGGCATCTCGATGTTCCTCCCTGGTTTGTTTATCTCAGACCATATTTTTCAAGCGGATCGCTTGTCATTTCAGCGGGCAACCTCAGCCAAGTGTCTATTGACCTTGACGAACGGGAGTTGCATGCCCCGCCGAACCAACAGCGAACGATCTAATCCAAGTATTTTGCGGACACTTGCTAGTGCCGCCTCATTCACTTCGATATACGCGACGATGTACCATTCGCCGTTTTCTTCCCTGGCCATGCCTAGCGGCTCGGCGTGCCACTTCAGCGCGCCGTGGTGAGGCATGAAATAAGTCTCTTGGACGCCGCCGACTGCGCTCAGGCCTTCGTCGAGGGCGTATTCCATGACCGCGCAGCAGAGCTGCGTCAGCGTGCCCCGCAGCCCGGTCGAACGCTTGTCGGGTACGACGAAGGTGCGGGTCCATTCGGCCCAGTCAGGGCGCCTTGGCACGCCCGATTTTTCGCACATATGAGGAAAGACCTCCGAGACCATGTGCGGCTCGCTCGTTGGAATCAATCGAGCCGAGGTCACGACACGACCCTCTTCGATACCGAGCAGATAGGTCGCTGCGTCCGTATCGAACTGGTCTAGCTCACGACCGTCCGGGCTCGGAGGGCGCCAATGTTTTTGATGCACGAAGAAGTCGTGCCGGCGGCGCAGAAACTCGTCGAATTCGTTTTCGTAGAGATGCTTGTTATGCGCATTGACGACATGTGCCGCAATCATCGCGCGATCCCCCGATCGTTCTTGGGGGAATAGTTGCAGCCGCTCTAATGTACGTCACCTGTCCGATCGGACAGTTGACGGGATTACGGGTGGATCAGACGCCTGCGCACCGCCTCAACGACGGCCTGCGTGGTCGTCGCAACACCGAAAGCCTCGCGTGCCCTTGTGGCGTGCCATTTGACGGTGCGCTCGGTTAGGCCGAGGATCTGCGAGGTTTCCGACGAGGTCTTGCCGGCCGCGGCCCACAGCAGCACTTCCTTTTCCCGTTCAGTCAGCGGCCCTTCGCCGTCTTCGGCGTCATTGGAAAAGGACTGGATCGTCATGCCGGCGTAGACCGCCATGGTGACCAGTTGCACCTGCTGGCGCGCAGACAGCTTGCAGGTCTTTTGCGACGAGGCGAACGACAGCACTGATTGCCAGTGATGGACACTCAGCATCGGCACGGCGAAGCCGCTCCAGATGCCGAACTCCGTCGCTTCGCCGGCGACGCGCCGCGAAGCGTCCGTCCCGGACCATTTGGCGGGAACCTCAGACCAAAGGAACGGTTTCAACGTCTTCGCCGAATAGATGCAGACGCCATCCACGGCAGCGTGCTCGGCTTCGACATAGCGCTCGAACCAGCCTTTAGGCCAACCGTTCAATTCTACCATCGGCGCGAGTTTCTGCCCGCCCAACGGCACACCACTCAATATAAGATGCTCGAATCCAAGCTTTGTTACTGTCCCGAGCAGGTCGCTCAAAAGCGGCCCTGTAGCCGTGTGCTTCCGACACCGCTCGACAAAGTCGAATACGTCTGAATCTATCATGCCAGAGCCCCGTCTCCGCACGAACAATCTATAGCTTATTTTAGAAAACTCGCATACGCAAAAGCCCGTGATATTAAGTCGTCTACCAGGCCTCGGCCGCCTGTAAATGCTCGCCTGATACGATGGCTGGCGCTGCTAATCTTAGGGGTACCCGATGACGCGTAGGAAACGCTTGGCTGGCGCCAACGAGAAGCGACAAGGATCGGCTCGCCCTGAGGCGGAGAAAACCGGCACGAAGCCAGCGCCGGCTTTGGCAGAAGCAAACAGCCCGGCAAAATCGTCGGTTGCGGACGGCCAGAAACGTAGCCTCATCGAAAACCCGTGGATCGCTCTCCTCCTGCTGCCGATCTTCACCACGCTGTTCGGTGTCCTGGCAGCCCTTTATCTCGATAACTGGCGCGCTTCGCGCGAACAGAAGGACCGTGTCGTCGGTCTTCTGCAGATCGCTGGTCAGGAATGCGAAGCGATCAACAAAACGCTGGCCGGGGTGCAGATCGATCAGCAGCCCGTTTTCGTCCCTTCCCTCGGGATCGCCCTACTGAACATCCAGCAGGATGCCGAGAGCCTCAAAGTCATTCCGGCGGATGATTTTCGCGATCTCGTTCAGCAACTGGTCGGCATCCAGTCAACGTTAAGCGATTATGGTCGACTAGCAAACGACGATAGGCTCCTAGCAATACAGACCCCACGCGGCCTTCCGCCCCCAATACTGCCGATGCCCGATGGCCCGTCGCGAATTGGAGCCACAGGAAGTTCGAGCACGCTTCTGCCGAATGCGTTTCACCTTATCTGGTTATGGCCGGTGGCGCAGCTGTTAGCTGCGCAAGAAGTCCTTCTCTGTCCCCTATCCAGATCAGCTCACCGCTTGTCATAAACACCAACGCTCCGGCGATCGCGCCGGTGACCGACATGTATTCGTCGAGTTGCACAGCGTAGTCAGATTTGACCTTCGGCGACGGATTCACGTCTGACTTCCAGTCGAGAACGCCGAGCACCCTGCCCTCGCGCACGATCAGGGCATCCACGCGGCCAGCCAAGAGGATCCCACCGTCGGCGTTCCAAACTGGAACTTCGGCTTCGAGAAACGGCAGCAGGGTGGCTACGTCCTCGATCGCAAACGTGTCGCGGATCAGAGTGGCGGCTTGCGCGGGGTCCGGAAACTCAATCTCTTGGCCCAGAAATTGCGAGCGCAGCTGCATCAGCAGCTCACCGGCGCGAACGGTCAGCGCCCCGAGGGTAACCGTCAGCTCGTCGGTGATCACCTCCTCTGCCAGCTTGTGGAGCAGCGTTCCACGTAGCGGGCCGGCGCCGATCGGTGGTGGCGCCGGATCGGTCAGCTCGCTCGATGGCGGCAGATCGATGACCGCCGGAGCGCGATCGGCGTCATGAAGGCTTGGCTGACGCCACCGAAGCTTGGGCGCGCTCGCGGCGACGATCGCGGCCTCCTCCGCAAACTTTTCGGCAGTCTGCAGATTCGCCTCTGCCGGACGATCTTCGACGACCTCGTCCGGCAATAGATCGAGGTTGACCTCAGGCAATTCGAGCTTGTCGAGCCGCACGGCGCGGTACCAGGACGCGGCCCGCGATGTCGGCAGGTTGGGAACGATCAGAAGATCCCGTGCCCGAGTGCAGACGACGTACCACATCCGCTGACGCTCAAGAGCCTGCTGGCGCGCCTCCTCCTTGCGGGCCGCATCGAGCGAAGCTGGTGCCACGCCGCCCACCACCCAATGTAGCGTGTTGTCACCGGGCTGGTGAACGAAATTCGAGGGCTGACGGAAATTGGTCGCCGTGCCGATCGGGATCACAATCGGCCACTCTAACCCCTTCGAATTGTGCATCGTAACGATCTGCACGGCTTCTTCGACGCTGTCGCTTCGCCCTTCCTGCACGGTGGCGCCGCGCTCCCATTGCTGCTGCAACTCCTCGACGAGGCTCGACAGGCCGAAGACCGAGTAGCGGCGCGCCATCTCAATCAGCGCATCGAGATTGATGATCGCGCGGGCATTCCGGCTGACGTGGCGGGCCGCAAGGATCGGCCGTATCAAAAGCGCTTCGATCGCCTCGGACAGCAGTTGCGCTGGCGGGACGGCGAACGAACGCCGTCGCAGCTGCTGCAGAGTTTCGATCGCCGACTTCGCATAATCATTGCTGAGGCCGCTGACATCGGTAAGCAAACTCAGATCGGGCGGGCGGCCATCCTTCCACTCGCCCAGCTCATAGACGATATCGAGCAGCTCAGCATCGCTCAGGCCAATGATCGGCCCGTGCAGCAATGCGCCGAATGCCAGCTTGTCGGTCGCATCGGACAGCGCCCGCAGCAGCATCAGCACATCGAGCGTTTCGGGCCGCCGCATCAGGGCTTTGCCGGCTTGTGAGGCGACCGGGATACGGCGCCGCTCCAGTTCCTGCTCGTAGAGCCAGAGTTCGGTATGGCTCGCCGCCATCAGCGCGATGTCGCCGGCCCGTGCAGGCCGCAGGCTGCCATCCTTCTGGCGCACCGGCAGCCGGCCGATCAGCTGGTCACATATTTCCCCGACAGCAAGCGCCTCGAGCCGCCGGACCTCGCCAGGCCCCTCGTCATCGGTTCCGATCGACAGCCGGACTACATGCGGCATGACTGCCGGCTGGTGCTTGATGGTTGGATGGAGAGCAACATAGGCTGGCTGGCTGCCGCCGTCGAACACCTCTGCGAAGTTCAGATTGACGAAGTCGATAATCGAGCTGCGAGACCGGAAGTTCGCGGTGATTGCCACCAGCGCCCCGTTGGGCTGGCCGATGATGAGGTCGCGGGCTGCGCGGTAGGCAGCGATATCGGCATTCCGGAAGCGATAGATGCTCTGCTTAGGATCGCCGACAAAGAACAGGGCTCCGGGCCGAAGCCGGGCCTGCCGCCAGTTGCTGACTGGCCCGTCGGCGGCGATGGCGAACAAAATCTCGATCTGGAGGATGTCGCTGTCCTGGCATTCGTCGACGAGGATGATCGGAAACCGCGTCGCGACATTGTCCCGGACCTGCTTGTTGCCGATCACCAGGTCGCGGGCATGCTCGAGCAGATCGTCGAAATCCATGACGGCAGCGCGCCGCTTCATCTCATCATAAGCATCGAGCGCCGCCTGCATCGATCCGGAGAGCTGCCAGATCATGCGGCTGCCGGTATGGGCGAGGAGTGCCAGCAGTTTTTCGCCGACCGCGCAATAGAGCGTCAGCACCTCTCCATGCAGCCGGACACCCTCTTCTTCCCCTCGGGCCTTCTTGAATGGCCCGAGACGCTGGAAAGCCTCGAATTCGAAACTCTTCCATTTCATGGCGCCAATCCGCGGCGGCCGGCTTAGCCGCCACAGCGAGTCGAAATCCACCTCGCCGGCAAACGCACCATCGCAATAGCTTCGCAGCTGGTCGAAACCGGCGACGTAGTCATTGGTCTTTTTGTCGAACGGATGATCTGCAACCCAGCGCGCATAAGCATCGATCGCGTCCACCAGCTCGATATCGGGCCGCGCCGAAAAATCCGGACGCGGTGGCTGTGCCCGGCGGTGCTGCCGGCGGATCTTGGCCAAGTCCCGTAACTGTCGCTCGACCTCGAGGGGGTCGTCCTCGGTCAGAACAACTACCGCCCGATCGAACGTCTTGCCACTCGAGAGCGCGTCAGTGAACCAATCTGAAAAAGCCTGATCGAACATGGCGTCCGCCGCCATTTCGTCGGCGACCTTGATGCCGGGGTCGAGTTTGGCCTCGACCGAATTGTCGACGATAATCTGCTGGCAGAACGAGTGGATCGTAGTCACTGTCAGCTCGTCGAGGTGGTCAACTGCAGCTTCGAGCGCTTTCTCCTGCTCGGCGCTCAGACCATTCGGCAAGGCGGCTTTGAGCTCACGCGGTACGTTGCCCGACAGCAGCTCTTCGACTACGGAGTGGATGCGCTTGCCCAACTCCGAAGCCGAGGCCTCAGTGAAACTGATGGCGGCTATGGTGCCGGGGTGATGCCCCCTGGCCAATAGCATCGCCACCCGGCACGACATCAGCGTCGTCTTGCCGGTGCCCGCCGCGGCCTCGACCACGAGATTGGTCGAAAAATCGGTGACACAGCGAGTGCGTGCATCCTGGTCCGGGACGACTACGGACATGAGCGCCAATCCTCGAGAGGTGCATTGGCGACGGCGAGCGCCGCACCTTTGTCGGCTAGGTAGCCCTCAAGGTCAGCAGGCCTTGCCAGGCGATAGGTTGAGTACTTGTAGAAAGCGTCGGGGCCCGCAATGGCGAACCCGCTCTTAAGGGCAGTGGTCGCGGCGATCACGAAGGCGGACAAATCCGCTATAGCCTTGTCGAGGCGCTCGCTCTCAAGCGGCCTCGTCATGATCGGGGTGCCCAAATACAGTAATCGGGCAACGACACGGCCGGGCCGAGCAAGCGTCCGGATGGCGATTGCATAGAGCACCCTTTGTAGCTCCCGGCCCCCGTCCATCACCAAGTCGTCGGGAGATCGCTCAGGCTTGGACGTCTTGTAGTCAGTGATCCGTGCCACACTTCCCGACTTCGCCAGGTCAAGTCGGTCGATGCGGCCGATTAGCCGGACGCCGGTGCCGTCAAGGACGACGTCGAGCTCCTCGGGCCACGGCGCGCCGGCAGGGTTCGGGGCGCCGCCGAAGTTGAGCTCGACCCAGGTGTCGAGGGAATGAGGCAGGTCCTCGTCGAACTTAAGCGCATGAAGAGTGAGATCGACGGCCTTGCCGATCGTGCTGGCCCAAAGCGTCGCAGGCGGCACCGCTCGCTCGAGCGGCCACGATGCTTGGATGGCGGCAGCCGCGTCCCTGACAACCTGTTCGCGCTCGCCGATCGAGGTCTTCTGGACCCCGCCCAGCCGGTCAAGGTTGCGCACGCTTGCGGCGATGAGTTCGTGCACCAGCTCGCCGAAGCTCGCCGCGGTCAAGACTAGCGGCCGGTGGGCGAACTCTCTCGGCCGCCAATCGAGCCCACGATGCCACATAAAAGCTTGGGGATCGCGGAGAAGCAGTCGAAGTGCGGTCGAGGAAAGCGGCTGGTCGAGGGCCCGCAGGATGATCGGATGGTTCGGAGGGACCAACCCATCGAACGGGTTCAGTTCACCACTCAGCGCCGCCCGCCAGCAGGCGCGGCTCCGCGATACCCTGGGGTCGGTCAGGGCGTCGGTCGGGCGCGAAAGCAGCCGGTCGCTCGCCGAGAAGCAATGTATCGGCACGCGCAGACGCGCCAGTTCGACCTCGTCTGCCTTGGGCCATAGCGGACTGGCGGCCTGCAGCCCACCGCGCACCGAACGGCGGCTGCGCGACAAGGCCAGGTGCCGGGCATGGCCCGTGATGATTTCGAAGTTGGTGCGATCGACCTCGGTGACTGACCGCGGCTGCAGCTCGCGCCGCGGCACCACATCATGCGGCACCAAGGGATCGTCCCCGCCAGTGCGCGGCCAGGACCTTACCGACAACCCGATCAGCCGGGCAACTGGACGAGGGCTAGCAGCGAGTTGATCGGCCGAACACCAGACGACCGAATTGGCAGCGTCGTTCTCGTCGGCGACCCGCAGATGCTGCAGCGACATGGCCAGCGCCTCGGCCGGCGACGCCCGCAGCGCGTCCTTCCAGATCTCCTTTGCCTCGGCACCAAGCAGCAGCTCGCCCAGTTCGAGCGCTTCTCCAATCCCCTTGTCTAGACGGCGCAGGATCGGCAACAGGATACGCTCGGCCAGGTCGCCGTCGGCGCGGCGCTCCCGGGTTCCGGACAGCGTCGTTTCCCACTGCACCAAATTGTTCAGCGACGCGGCGGGTCGAATGCCCCGCGACCAGTCGGCCGGCAGGAGTTTCAAGGCTCCGGCTTTTGGTAGCCCGAGCAGCAACCGGCGGACACGATCCTGGCTTAGGCCGCGCAAAAGGATGTCAGCCAGCGCCGCGCACGTCTGGCCGGCGGCAGTCGACAGCGCCGGAATGCCGCCGGCGAAGTGGATCGGTAGCGAGGCTACCCGGCGAAGCACCAGCATGTGCTCGTCGTAGTCGTCGAGCGACGTGCTGGCGATGGCGATGTCGGAAGCTGAGATCGTGCCGGTGCTCATGAGCTCCCGAGCCCAGCGCAGCGCTTCGATTACCTCGCTGCGGTGATCGGCCACCGCCTCCACCCGGCGGCATTCCGGAGGGGCCAGGGGATGCTCGATCAGATGCCCGGCAAACCATTTGCGGTCGACCTTTCCCGATGTCCGCCACTCGACATGCGGTACCAGGGCATTGATCAGCGGACGCCAGAGCGGCTCGATATCAACAATTCCGTCAAGCACGATCGCGCCGAGCAGCATCGGCGCCTTGCCGACACGCGCGACTGCCCGGTCACGCAGGTCGGGGGGAAGCAGCCAAGCCGCGGGAAGTAGGCGACGAATTTGGGCCTCGATACGCTTGAGGTCGGTCATCTGCTCGCCGCGTCCGGCGAGGAAGTTGAGGTCCAGATCGGAATTCCAGATCTTGCGCAATGCCTCCATTACCGCTCGCGGCATGCCGGGCAAGCTGGCAATGTCGTTGAACTTGCTGAAGCCTCTTTCGGCGAGCGCGGCCCTGATCAGGGGAAACAGCACTTCGGACGGCGCCATTTCGACAAAGCCGCCGCATAGCCGGGCGGCTAGCTGAGGCAGCATCAGGATTTCGAGGCCGATGGCGCTGGCGCGCGCCGCCGCGGCACGCTGCATCCGATAGGCCAGAAGGCCTGAAACGATCACGGTCTGGCGCTGCATCGGGTTCGGTGTTGGCTTCGCTGCCGTCTCTGACGTTTGATGCAGCAATCGAACATGCGCAGCGGCGGAATCCAAGCCGTCAAAACCCTCCAGGCGCCGGAAAAGCATCCTCAACAGAAACTGGAAATAAAGCTATATTACGTACGATGTCTAAATAGACCAGTCAACGCTGTTGAATTTTTCATAAAGATTTGCAGCATACCTGGCATCAACCTGATGCGCGAATGCAATCAGCCCTTCGATGTGACGTCTCATTCCAATCGTGGAATCAAAGCCTCTCTTCACTCGATGGGAGGCAGGGCCGACTTTTGTACTCAGTAATGCGAAAAGATGCGTCTCAATGTTGTTTTTGAACGCACGAGTGAGGCGGGGTCGGTCACTATCGACTAGCACTCCCAACAATATTTTCCTAGCGCCCGGAGGAATTATCGTTGTCTTTTGTCTATGATTTCTCAAGCCAAAGTCCGTTAACTGGCTCTCGACAAGCTTCACCAGATGCATGGCGGCCGCACGTGAAGAATGATCTCTGCGTGAAAATGCCATATCGTCTGCATAACGGCTATAGGTCCACCCCGCCTCAAGCGCGAGAAGTTCAACACGTTCATCGAACTCGCGCATTACCAGATTGGCTAACATCGGGCTCGACGGGGCTCCTTGTGGAAGGTGCCCTTCTCTCGACGGCCCGTATGGCAGCGCCCGATCCGAAAGCCTCACGCGCAGCGGATAAGGACCGTGTGCATGTTCCGGCACTCGCGTGCAGACCCGGGCCAATTGAAAAGACAAGAGAGACCCGTAGCCGAGGGATCGAAACACCTGAAACACTTGTCGCTCTGATATCGATTCAAAAAAGTGGCGAACGTCCATCTTGACCAGCCACTTTGCCTCTAAGTGCCTCTTTGCAGCGCCGACCAAGTCGCGACCCGGAAAAAATGCAAAACTAGCACGATGCGGCTCGACCAAATTGAGCACATTTTGAGCAAGCCAGCGTTGAACGCGCATCAATCCCGGACGCGGCACGCAGATAGTTCGATAGCGTCGAGGCGGCGCAGCAGCCGCGCCATTCGGTAGTCCTCGCTTCTTCACGCGGAATACCCTGTATCCGTCTTCCTTCCGAAAAGCAGCGCTCTGTAAAATGTCGACTGGTACCCCGGCCAAATGAGCCAAGTGATTTATGGTGAGTACCACAGGCAGATCGGCATAACTGCGCTTTATAGCGGTGGCTGCATCTATACTCGCGGCGATGACTTCTTCATCGCGTCCGACAGCCCGCGCGCCCTCACGAAAACGCTGAGAACTCCAAGGGTGCTTCATCTACTTGAGCCCAGCCCTGGTGGGCGCTGCTTCGTCCTTCGAAACGAGCCCCTCGAGGAGGTTCCCGTCAGGGAACGAGGGAGGAAGCAGCGTGGACCTGCTTTCGGAAGCTCTGACAGCGACGACCGGAAACCCGGCCGCCCAAGACAACAGGTTCGTACCTGTCATCATGGCCGCCCCGAAGGGCGGCGGGTGCTAGACAAGCCCCTAGGAGTTCTCAACGCCAATGGATAATACGGTTCGGTCGAAGTTGGAATATCAGGTCTCTTGTTTTCGGCGCGACGACCTGCCGCCAATAGTGCCTGTCCTTGATCGGTAAGGCGACCGGACTGAGTAACGAAGCCTCTTTTCAATGCGCGTTGAAGTGTGTCCACTACGTCTGGAACAGCTAATCCTGTTCGCTCTGCTAAGGCGGTCTCTGTGCCCGCTCGCCAATGCCCTCGCAGCAAGCTGAGAATCAGAACGAGCGACGCGTCGGCGGCCGGCAAATCTGCTGCCAACTTGACACCGGGGTCGTGTCCCATCAGGTGGTGTAGCTGAGGGTTATGAAGCCGCTCGCGAGCGCGCCGTTAGCAGCGCTGTAGCGAG
>NZ_JARTVT010000050.1:0-23977 GCF_029625685.1 Mesorhizobium sp. WSM4976 | reverse complement strand
GATGGATGCTGAAGCGTGGTAACTCCAGTCTCCTCGGTCCGGTCCGAATGGACAACCTCTCGAAAGCTCACACCTAGTGCCGGCAGTGGCACCGCTGTTGTCCGTCGACAGGTCCCGCGCTTGCTCGGTGCGACCAACAACCTTAAGCGCTAGGGCGTAACCTGACCCTGCAAGATCTCCTCACCGACTATAAGGTGCGCCTCACGATCTGAGACGATGGGACAGGATGGCTAAGGAGGTGCGCCGTCTTGCATGCCCCGCCAGCGAGGCGAACCCTCTCGGCTACGCGCGCCACCAGCGACGCTCCATATCGTCAGGCCTGCGTCTCATGCTCAGATGAGCCGGTATTTGGCTCTCTCATCAGCAAACCGAGAGAGCCCATGCCAAGACGGAAGCAAGCAAGACGAACGAGCGTCAGAGATATCCTGCGCCTGACCCATAAACAGGGCAGTCCGGTGGGCCAAGGTGGCAGAGCAACTGAGGTTCGGCAAGACTTCGGCTTCCACCTATCTGCGGGCGCTGGAGACGGGCTGTCGTGCAGGCCCTGCATGCGGCTTTGAGGACGATGCGATGTTGAAACACCGTCTGTTGCGCCGAATCGGCCGTCGGCCAAACGTTGGGTCGTCATCAGGTTCTCGACAGCTTCCCGGTGTCAAATCCAAACCGTGGTCGGCGATCCCCACCAGGGTGGGAAGGCAGCGCTGATATAGCCGAACGTCGATCAAGTCACGATCAACGATTGCCTCATGTCACATGCCCTGCGGGACTGAAAAACGGAGAAGAACATGTGCGATGCAAAACTGAAGACCGTGCTTTCGCTTTTTTCGCCGGTGGCCAGCAAATTAGATGCTCTCTCGTCCAACGGACCAGCGACGGATGCAAACTGCGTTAAGCTAAATACGAACGAGAACCCGTTTCCGTTGCCGAAGAGCGTAATGCAAAGTGCAATTGCTGCGATCGAACACCAGTATCTTTATCCGGAAGACGACAATCTCAGCTTAAGGGCAGCTGCCTCCGATGCTTACGGATTTTCCAAAGATCAGGTGATTGCCGGCAACGGTTCGTCGGAGCTGCTCGGACTCATCTACAGAGCTTTCCTCGCCCCAGGAGATAGAGTGGCAATGCTGTCGCCCGGATTTTCGTTCAACCGTAAACTTGCCATGTTGCAGGGTGCCGAGTTTCTCGAAATCGCATCGAGCGAAGCTCATCCCCTGCCGATAGAAAAACTGCTGTCCGGCCCCGCAAAAGACGCGAAGTTCATTCTGTTGGCTAATCCGAACAATCCGACCGGAACATTCGTGCCGGTGGCCGAAATCGAACGCCTTGTGGAGCAAGCAGATCGCTTGGTCGTCTTGGATGAGGCCTACGTTGACTTCGCACCCGACAATGCCCTGCGCCTCGTCAATAGACATCCGAATCTTTTGATCTTGAGGACTTTTTCAAAGAGCTATGCTGCCGCTGGCGTGCGAGTCGGCTTCGGTTTCGGTCACCCAGAAATCATTGGCAGGCTGCGCAACATCCAGAATGTCTTCAACATGAACGTGATCGGGCAGGCGGTCGGGAAAAGCATTCTTGCGCATCGCCACGCCTACGAAGAGAACCACAGGCACATCAAGCATGAACGACAGCGAGTGACCCTGGCGCTGTTGCAACTTGGCTTTTCCGTAACACCCTCCCACGCAAACTTTTTGCTGGCCCGTGTGCCGGCGGGACAGGAGGGCTCATGCTGGCAAGCCGCGTTGAAAGAGCAGGCGATCCTCATCGCCAGCTTTCCTGACGTAGATTTGAAGAACTGTATTCGCGTCAGCATTGGCACCACAGAGCAGATGGACAAATTCCTTGCTGCCGCCGAACGCGTCTGTATGAACTTTAAGAAGGATCGCGGTGCTCACAAGCATGAAGTCGATTCACATTAAGCATCAAGTAATGATATGTCGTGAGCTATGATGATTAGCGAATAAATATAGGTAATTTGGAGAACAATTAATTGAAGAAAATTTCCGCTTCGGGCCTGACCTTCGGCATCTTCGATCATCTGGACGAAAACGGCGATGACATCGCACAACAATATGCAGATCGGCTGAGCCTAGCAGAAGCGTGCGATGGCTATGGCTTTTATGCGTATCATCTCGCCGAGCACCACTGTACGCCGCATGGCAGAGGTCCATCACCGAATTTGTTCTTAGCGAGCGTCGCCCAGCGAACCCGCAGTCTTCGTGTTGGTCCCATGGTAATGCTACTTGCGCTCTATCATCCGCTGCGTGCCTTCGAGGAGATCTGCATGCTTGATCAGTTGAGCGGCGGCAGGCTTGAACTCGGCATAGGGCGCGGCTCTGCTCCCACTGAATTGGGATACTTCGGGGTTGCTGTAGAAGCAGCACCAGAACAGTATGCGGAGGCCAGTGAGATTCTCATCAATGCGATGAAAGGCGGGACGCTTTCTTATCAGGGCCGCCACTTTGAGTTGAAAGATGTTCCGCTGACGTTGAGACCTCACCAATATCCCCGTCCGCCGACATGGATCGCCACCAATCGACCCGAGCCGGCTAGCTGGGCCGCTGCGAATGGGGCAAACATCGCCTGCGTCGGACCTTCCACTTCTGTTCGCAGCGTTACCGACGCGTTCCGCGCCGCCCGAATTCACGATGCTGACATTGGCCAGCAAGCGCCATTTCTTGGATTGCTCCGAATGGTGGTGATAGGGCGTTCTGAAACAGATGCGTATTTGCTCGCAGCACCTGCCTATGAACGATGGCTCAATAGCTTCAAATTTCTATACGAACTAAATGCCATTTCCACTCCACCAAACTTGCCTTTGAACTTCGATGCAGCAATTGAAAGTGAATTGTGCGTCGTGGGAACGGCAGATTCTGTCCGAAAAGCTCTCCTTGATCAGCTGGAAGAGGCAGGTGCTAATTATCTTCTGTGTCAACTGGCATTTGGGGATTTGCCGCTGGATGCCTCACTATACACCGCATCGGCCATTGGATCCGAAATCATGGCTCGAGTTGCCGCATCGTGAATCCGTCGTGTGATTGGAGGAGCAGCGGCAGCGCTGCTCCTCATTGCGAAACGGTTGTGGGGGCCGGACTCCTGTGTCAGGTGTAAACCATTGGAGCACGTCCTATCTGATCCAGGTCATATCCTGCGGCTTTGAAGTAGTTGGCACATTCGGCTGGGGTGAAGAGGTCGACGACCGCGCCGAGGCGTCCTGACCTTGCCCCTCTGATCTAATCCGGTTTGAAGTTCGTTCTGGCCCATCCAGAGGACCAGGACATGAAACGCAGCCGCTTCTCTGAAGAGCAGATCATCGGAATTTTGAAGAAACACGAGGCCGGGGTATCGGTTGGCGATCTGTGCCGCAAGCACGGGGTCAGCGACGCCTCGATCTACAATTGGAAGGCCCGCTTCGGCGGGATGGATGTCACCGAGGCTCGGCGACCTGAAGGCGCTGGAGGACGAGAACACGCGCCTGAAGCGGCTTTTGGCCGACGCCATGCTCGACAATGCCGCGTTGAAGGACCTTGTGGGAAAGAAATGGTGACGCCCGCCGCCAAGCGGAAAGCTGTCGCTCGCCTGAAGGAAGGCTTCGGGATGAGCGAACGGCGGGCGTGTAAAGCCATCGGCTGTTGCCGCATGACGGTTCGCTACCAGACCAGCAGGCCGGACGACCGCGAGGTTCGCGAGCGGATGAAGGCCGATCGCGCAGGAGCGTCGCCGGTTCGGCTACCGGCGTCTTCTCGTGATGCTGAGGCGGGAGGGCCTGGTCGTGAACCACAAGAAGCTGTTCCGGCTCTATCGGGAGGAGAAGCTCGCCGTCGCCGCCGTGGCGGCCGCAAGCGGGCGATCGGGACCAGGGCGCCGATGCTGGTGCCGCTGAGGCCCGACGAGCGCTGGTCGCTCGACTTCGTATCGGACCAGCTCACCGACGGGCGCCGCTTCCGCATCCTGGCCGTCGTCGACGACTGCACGAGAGAGTGCCTCGCACTCATCGTTGATACGTCTCTCTCGGGCATGCGGGTTGCCCGCGAATTGGACGGCTCATCACCGAGCGGGGCCGGCCCAGGATGATCGTCAGCGACAATGGCAGCGAGTTCACCTCGAACGCCATCCTCTCCTGGGCGGATCAGAACCGCGTCGAATGGCATTACATTGCGCCCGGCAAGCCGATGCAGAATGGCTTCATCGAGAGCTTCAACGGCCGACTGCGCGATGAACTGCTCAACGAGACGCTGTTCACCTCGCTGGCTCAGGCGCGCGTAGCCATCGCCCTGTGGCACGCCGACTACAACACCGCGCGGCCGCACTCCCCCCTGGCAGACCCCGGCCAAGTTCGCCAGCACCTTCAATCCGCGACGGTCGCTCGCGCTGCGCTATGCCAAAGGCTCCGCGCCAGCGCCCGTCGCTTCACCCGCCCAGCAGGGCACAACCCACGCCGGAAACGAACTCAAAACTGCTGGGGCAACGTCAGTCCCATAGAGCCTTGATGGTTATCTCGGCCTTTGCTCGCAGCAGCGCCTTAGGTTGGGCGAAGGCGTTCTCAATCGGATTGAAGTCGGGACTGTAGGGCGGCAGTTAGAGCAGGCTCGCCTGCGGCCTCAATCGCGCCGCGCAGGGTTCTCCAGGCGGATGTCGCCAATGTCAAATTTGCTGGCATCCATGTCGCCCTCGCCAACCGCACAAGCGAAGGCCAGAAAGCCAACATGTGTTCTGCGGCTTAATTAAGAGTCAGCCGATGTCGGCCGAACATCACCTTGTCTCGAAGTCGACGATCGGACAGCAGGTTGCGAAAGTTGGCGCGATGCGAAACAAACTGCTGAAGCGCTCAACTTTTATTGATCACGCGTGTTGGACGCGACGCACTCCCGTTCCAATCGGGCTGAGCGCAAATTCTCCCGGTTCACAAAACTGAGTCGCTGGAGTAGTGGGGGCGCAGAGAAATCTCCGGTCGCAGCCTTACCCGGTCAAAACAAGGATACCAATGATGAAGACTCTCGCCGTCTGCTCTGGCGGATTGGACTCCGTTTCCCTTGCTCACATGGTGGCAGCGGAGCACGAACTCACCGGCCTTCTATCTTTCGACTATGGCCAACGGCACAGGAAGGAATTGGGCTTCGCCGCTCTTTGCGCGCAGCGACTGAAGGTCCCGCACCAGATCATCGACATCGGCGAAATTGGCCGTGGCCTTTCCGGCTCAGCGCTGACTAGCAGTATCGACGTGCCGGACGGCCACTACGCCGAAGACACGATGAAGATTACGGTGGTGCCGAACCGCAATGCCATCATGTTGGCAATCGCCTTCGGTCTCGCCGCCGCCCACAGCGCCGAAGCGGTGGCGGCGGCCGTGCATGGTGGGGACCATTTCATCTATCCCGATTGCCGTCCGGCCTTCATTGAAGCTTTCCAGACAATGCAAGACCGCGCGCTCGACGGCTATGCGCAGATACGCCTCTATGCACCGTATGTGAATCTCGGAAAAGCTGACATTGTTGCGGATGGCGCAAGATACGGCACCCCGTTTGCTGAGACCTGGTCCTGTTACAAGGGCGGCGTGCGTCACTGCGGACGATGCGGGACCTGCGTCGAGCGGCGCGAAGCGTTCCATCTCGCCGGGCACGCTGATCCCACCGACTACGAGGACGCCGATTTCTGGCTTGAGGCGCTGCGCAGGAGGCGCGCGTAATGTTCCACATCAGCAAGGAATTCCACTTCTCGGCCTCGCATCAGCTCACCTCCTTGCCTCCCAACCATCAATGCGCGCGCCTGCACGGGCATAACTATGTCGTCGTAGTGGAGCTGTCGGCCAAGGAACTGGACGCCCACGGCTTCGTGCGCGACTATCACGATCTGGCGCCGCTCAAACGCTACATTGACGAGAGCTTCGACCATCGGCACCTCAACGACGTGCTGGGACATGAGAAGGTCACGGCGGAATGCCTGGCCAGACATTTCTATGAATGGTGCAAGGCACGTCTGCCGCAGACCGCGGCCGTGCGCGTTAGCGAAACACCGAAAACTTGGGCGGAATACCGTCCGTGACCGACATGCATCCCGCAATCCGTGTGAGCGAGATATTCGGGCCGACTATCCAGGGCGAGGGCGTGCTCATCGGCTTGCCGACGGTGTTCATCAGAACCGGCGGATGTGATTATCGCTGTTCATGGTGCGACAGCCTTCACGCGGTGGACAATCAGTATCGCCATGAATGGCTACCGATGCCGATCGATGCCGTGTGGCAAACCGTCCATGCGCTTTCCGGCGGCAGGCCGGTTATGGTCTCCTTGTCAGGCGGCAACCCGGCCATTCAGCCGTTCGGTCCCCTCATAGAACGAGGCCATCGCGAGGGCTATCGTTTTGCACTGGAAACGCAGGGTTCCGTGGTGAGGGAGTGGTTTGCGGATCTTGACGTGCTGACCCTTAGCCCAAAGCCGCCGTCCAGCGAGATGACGACCCGTTGGGCTGCGTTTGATGCATGCCTCGAAGCGGCGCAAGAGAAGCCGCAAATCGTGCTCAAGCTCGTCGTTTTCGACGAGAGTGACTATGCCTACGCCAAAGAAGTCGCGGCGAGATATCCGCACCTTCCGATCTATCTGCAACCCGGCAATCACACGCCGCCGCTCCCTGGCAGTGAAGACGCCTCTGTCGACTTGGACGGAATAATGATGCGAATGGAATGGCTTGTCGAAAGGGTGACTAGCGACAGGTGGTTCGAAGCCCGCGTGTTGCCGCAGCTGCACGTTCTGCTTTGGGGTAACAAGAGGGCGGTCTAGTCTGTGGCTTGCGTCGCACCGGAAGGCCGGGCTCCAACGGCTTGGCAGGCTCTCTTCGCGTGCCGAGTACAGCCGAGCTTTGTTCGCGTCAGCGGTCTCGCGATTGTGCGGCTGGAAACCGCCCGGACACCCCGCTGCCGGCGTGTGTCACCTTGACTCCGATGAGCTGTCGTCACGCAAAGTTGAAATCCGCAAGAACTGGCCTTCTCGCCCCACCTGCTCCGTCGCAAGCACGTCATCCCCTCATCCTTGTCCAGCTCTTATCGATGTATCTCATTGTCCGGCCTGACGCACGACTGTCAGCATGGGAATGCATCCATTGCGCAAATGCCTTCCATAAAGAAGATCGATTTCCTCATTGGCCCAACGTGAAATATAGCAACGTTTTCGTGGCGTGGGTCGGCTGCGTCGGGAGTAGCGATGAAAACGTATTGGGGTCGCCTGCGTCTCCTTGGGCAGCGAGTGTAAAGTATAGCGATGCGGCCTCCGGCGCGAACGGCAGCCGCGCAGTGATCACCTTCGCCTGTGCCTTTGCGGCGGGGGTCAAGCGCTGGTCTGCTAAAATTTTTTATCGTTTAGCTGGTTGAAACTGCCCCCGTTGCGGGCTGCAGAAGCCGGCCAGCCGAGAAACGGCAGCCGCACTTATGAAAGCACGCCAAGGCGTGCGGGCATCTATCAGTTGCAAAGGACAATACTGGCCGCGCCGATTGGCCATCACGCGTCCATTAGGGCAGCCACCAACATCAGTTCGCAAGAGGAGCAAAAGTAATATGTATCGTCGTCACCTGATCAAAGGGTTGGTTGCGCTCGGCGCATGCCGGATTTGCGTTCAAGCCGCCCAAGCGACCAGTGCCCATTGGGGGTACACCGGTCCGGTCGGACCGGAGCACTGGGCTGATCTGGATAAGGAAAATTTCGTATGCTCTGCCGGCACGCAGCAATCGCCGATCAATATCAACAGCGCGGTCAAGGCGGATATCCCGCATATCGCCATCGGCTGGCACAAGGGCGGCGGCAATATGGTGAACAACGGCCACACCATTCAAATCAATATGCCACAAGGCAGCACGCTGACCCGCGGCGATCGTGTCTACGAACTGGTACAGTTCCATTTCCATGCGCCAAGCGAACATCACGTGGCGGGCAAGAGCTTCCCGATGGAGGTGCATTTCGTTCACAAGGACACGCAAAGTGGTACTCTGGGCGTGCTGGGCGTCTTTTTAACGCCCGGCGCGACAAATGCCAGCTTTGCTGCCCTTGCTGCGGCCTTTCCCGAACTGCCGAATGGGGAGGTGACGATCGACGAGGTGAATCCCAACTGGCTTCTGCCAGCCTCGCTTGGCTATTGGACTTATGAGGGCTCACTGACGACGCCGCCGTGCACCGAAAACGTCGAGTGGATGGTGGCGATGGAACCGGTTGACGTTGATCCGGCAGACATCCAGCGATTTGCCTCACTCTACCCGTCGAACGCGCGCCCTATTCATTCACCCAATCGACGCTTCATCCTGCGCCAGAGTTGAGCGCCGCCCCAGCGGTTCCGCACGGTCCAACATTCTTGGCACAAGTTGGCGCGAAGCCTCCTCTTCCGGTCTGGCGGTCTGACGGCGCTCCCCAAGCTGGCTAGTCTAAATGATAGGGATTCGGTGCCGACACCACTCGTCCCAAATACGTCGCGGCGAGGTTTGTCTGCAACCCGGCAATCACACGCCGCCCCGCCGTGGTAATGAAGACGTCTCTGTCGAGTCCGACGGAATATGATGCGCATGGAACCGCTGGTAGAAAAGGTGACCAGCGACAGGTGGTTCGAAGCCCGCGTCTTGCCGCAGCTGCACGTTCTACTCTGGGGTAACAAGAGGGTAGTGTATACCTTCTCCTAGCTTCGCCGCCAACTACTCGGTTTTCCGAATTGCTCTCTATATTCTTGAAGACGATGCGTTCGTTAAAGACATGTGCTGCGCACCTGGTGTAAAAGCTGCTCTCATCATGCAGAGGTCAAGCCAGTCGGGCTCATCCGAGGCTATGGCCGTGAGCACTGTTCAGTTCGGCAGAGAGGGCGCTTTTGTACACACTTTGCGATCGTGGCGGCCCCGTGGGCAGATCTGCAAGCTGCCGCGACACTAACCTCTCGAAGCCCGCCCGCCCGCCTTTCGTGCAGCTTCCTCTGAACAAAACCACCGCTCGCCCTTCAATAGGTTGATGCGTGTCTCCCAGTAAGATTCCTGTCCAAGAACGTGATAATCTTCTTGCCAGTGTTGTAGCTGATGTTGCCCTTGATGCCGCAGCCTACCGCGGCGGGACCAAACTCAATGGCAAGCAGGCCGGCTAGGATCGTGCAGCCAGTCGCGAGCCTCGCCCACAACGGGGTCTCACGCGCATGAGGGCGCCGACCATGGGTTCGGCGGTTCATACGCGTATAACACGTATCTTTCTGAAAAAATCAATGCTCTCGGCTAAGCTACTGAATTATTTGGCTTCCATATAGCGCGTCGGCGGAACCAACTTGTAGACGGGCTATGAAAGGTTAAGCGCGGATGTCTATCGGCCGCCGGCGTTCCCGCTCTGTAAGCCTGCCTGAACTACCCGCGCCGCGGTCAAGCCCCAGGCTCCTGCTCATCCAGCGACCGCCCGATCAATGGCAGGCTGGAAAGACAAGAGCCGATGTCTTCCGATGGTCTCGCCATCAGCTTTGGGCTAACTTCCCCATTCTCCCGCTTCGAGCTCGACACACGGCGGTTTGGATGGCGCACGACAATCTGTGTCGGCTTTGTCGTGTCCGTGACAGACGCCTGAAAGGCCCGTTCGCGCGTTTTGCCGCCGTCTAAGCGGCTGGAATTTAATGACAAAGTTTCTTCTGGGATCGGCCGATCACGCTGGTACGCTTTTTGCGATGCTTGGTGTGAGGCGGCACGAGCTGCCTATCGGCACTTGTGTCGCGGGCAGTCGCGATAATTAGAACGAAGGAAGGAAAGCTATTATGTCAGGTCTGCGTCAGATCGCCTTTTACGGAAAAGGCGGCATCGGCAAGTCCACCACGTCCCAAAATACGCTCGCTGCCCTTGTCGACCTCGGGCAGAGAATCCTCATCGTAGGATGCGACCCCAAAGCCGATTCCACACGCTTGATCCTGAATTCGAAAGCTCAGGATACCGTCCTGGATCTCGCCGCACAGGAAGGCTCGGTGGAAGACCTCGAACTCCAGGACGTGCTCAAGGTGGGCTACAGAGGCATCAAGTGCGTGGAGTCCGGCGGCCCCGAGCCGGGTGTCGGTTGCGCCGGCCGCGGCGTCATCACCTCGATCAATTTCCTCGAGGAGAATGGCGCTTATGACGATGTCGATTATGTCTCCTATGACGTCCTCGGCGACGTGGTATGCGGCGGCTTCGCCATGCCGATCCGCGAAGGCAAGGCCCAGGAGATCTATATCGTCATGTCCGGCGAGATGATGGCGCTCTATGCCGCCAACAACATCGCCAAGGGCATCCTCAAATATGCCCATTCGGGCGGTGTGCGGCTGGGCGGGCTGATCTGCAATGAACGTCAAACCGACCGCGAACTCGATCTGGCCGAAGCACTGGCTGGCCGATTGAATTCCAAGCTCATCCACTTCGTGCCCCGCGACAACATCGTCCAACATGCCGAACTCAGGAAGATGTCGGTGATCCAGTACGCGCCGGACTCAAAGCAGGCAGGGGAATACCGCGCTCTGGCCGAGAAGATCCACGCCAATTCGGGCCAGGGTACGATCCCGACGCCGATCACCATGGAGGAGCTGGAGGAGATGCTGCTCGACTTCGGCATCATGAAGACCGACGAGCAGATGCTTGCCGAGCTTCACTCCAAGGAAGCGGCGAAGGCGGCGGCCCAGTAGTGACATTAGCGCTGCCATGAATCGGCGCGCCTTGCAGAGAACGGCGCCTATTCTTTGAGGCGTCACCCAACCTTGAAAGGGGGACTCATGAGCCGGGAATACGAGAATGACGGTGCTCTTCATGCGAAGCTTATCGAAGAGGTGCTGTCGCATTATCCCGACAAGGCGGCGAAGCGCCGCAAGAAGCACCTCAACGTCGCAAAGAGCGGCAACGAGGCTGGCGGGGAAAGCGAGGTCCTTTCCGAATGCGACGTCAAATCGAACATCAAGTCCATTCCCGGGGTGATGACGATTCGCGGCTGTGCATATGCTGGTTCGAAAGGCGTGGTGTGGGGGCCAGTCAAGGATATGGTCCATATCTCGCACGGCCCGGTCGGCTGCGGCCAATATTCTTGGTCGCAGCGCCGCAACTACTACGTCGGTACAACGGGCGTCGACACGTTCGGGACAATGCAGTTCACCTCCGATTTCCAGGAGAAGGACATCGTCTTCGGCGGCGACAAGAAGCTGGAACAGATCATTGACGAGATTGAAGTCTTGTTTCCGCTCAACAACGGCATCACCGTGCAGTCCGAATGCCCTATCGGCCTGATTGGCGATGACACCGAGGCCGTTTCTCGCAAAAAGACCAAGGAGTATGACAAGACGATCGTGCCGGTACGCTGCGAGGGCTTCCGCGGCGTCTCGCAGTCGCTTGGCCACCACATCGCCAATGATGCAATCCGGGATTGGGTCTTCGACAAAAAGGATGTCAAGTTCGAGGCCGGCCCCTACGACGTCAACGTCATCGGCGACTACAATATCGGCGGCGATGCCTGGGCCTCGCGCATACTGCTTGAGGAGATAGGGCTGCGCGTGGTTGGCAACTGGTCGGGTGACGCCACACTCGCAGAGATCGAGCGCGCCCCGAAGGCTAAGCTCAATCTTATCCACTGCTACCGGTCGATGAATTACATCTGTCGGCATATGGAGGAAAAGTATGGCGTCGCCTGGATGGAGTACAATTTCTTCGGTCCCTCCCAGATCGAAGCCTCTCTGCGCAACATAGCCAAGCATTTTGGGCCGGAAATCGAGGAGAAGACCGAAAAGGTCATTGCCAAGTACAGGCCGCTTGTTGATGCGGTCATCGCCAAGTACCTGTCGCGCCTGGAAGGAAATACCGTGATGCTCTATGTCGGCGGCCTGCGCCCCCGCCACGTCGTCACGGCCTACGAGGACCTCGGCATGGTCATCGTGGGCACCGGCTATGAATTCGCCCACAGCGACGACTATCAGCGCACCGGCCACTACGTGAAGAACGGCACGCTGATCTACGATGACGTGACCGGCTATGAGTTGGAGAAATTCATCGAAGGGATTCGCCCAAATCTGGTCGGCTCGGGAATCAAAGAAAAATACCCGGTGCAGAAGATGGGCATACCGTTCCGCCAGATGCATTCCTGGGATTATTCAGGCCCGTATCACGGCTACGACGGCTTTGCCATTTTCGCACGTGATGTGGATCTCGCCATTAACAACCCGGTCTGGGACCTATTCCACGCGCCTTGGAAAAGAAGCCGGGGCGATGAGCGGGCGATGGCTGCCGAATAAACATTTGCTTCAGCCCCAGTCTCCCACTGAGACGGTGAACTCCCGCGGCCTCTGATCCGCCGGAGCCTGGAACGTCTTGACGTCCTGAGCTGCCGTCCCGCGCAGCCAGATGCAAAAGAGGTAATCATCATGCCGCAGTCGGCTGAAAAAATTCTCGATCACGCTCCCCTGTTCCGCGAGCCGGAATACAGAAAGATGCTCGCTGAGAAGAAGCTAAACTTCGAATGTCCGCACCCCGATGAAATCGTTTCCGATCAGCGCGATTTCACCCAGACGTGGGAATACCGCGAAAAGAACCTCGCCCGCAAAGCGCTTGTCGTGAACCCGGCCAAGGCCTGCCAGCCGCTGGGTGCGGTATTCGCTGCCGCCGGCTTCGAGCGAACCATGTCCTTCGTCCACGGCAGCCAAGGTTGCGTCGCCTATTACCGCTCGCACCTGTCGCGCCATTTCAAGGAGCCTGCCGCGGCGGTCTCCTCCTCAATGACCGAGGATGCGGCGGTGTTTGGCGGCCTGAAGAACATGGTCGACGGGCTCGCCAACACCTACCAGCTCTACGACCCCAAGATGATTGCCGTGTCGACGACCTGTATGGCAGAGGTCATTGGCGACGACCTGCACAGCTTCATCCAGAACGCCAAGGACGAAGATTCAGTCCCGCGCGACTTCGACGTGCCCTTTGCCCACACCCCGGCCTTCGTTGGCAGTCATGTCGACGGCTATGACAACATGGTCAAAGGCATTTTGGAGCACTTCTGGAAAGGTCAGGAGCGTACGCAAATCGAAGGAACCATCAACATCATTCCGGGCTTCGACGGCTTCTGCGTCGGCAACAACCGGGAGCTCAAGCGCCTGCTCGATGTAATGGGCGTGTCCTATACATTGATCCAGGATGCCTCTGACCAGTTCGATACGCCTTCGGACGGTGAATACCGCATGTATGACGGGGGCACGAAGATCAACGAGGTGAAGAAGGCCCTCAACGCCGAGGCAACGCTTTCGCTGCAGCATCACAACACCCGAAAGACACTGGGCTATTGCGAGGAGGTCGGGCAGGCGACGGCCTCGTTCCACTATCCGCTCGGCGTTCAGGCGACGGACGAATTCCTGATGGAGGTCGCGGCGATTTCCGGCAAGGAGATTCCCGAGGCAATTCGCCTCGAGCGCGGCCGACTGGTAGACGCCATGGCGGACAGCCAATCCTGGCTGCATGGTAAGAAATACGCCATCTACGGTGATCCCGACTTCGTTCACGCAATGGCCCGCTTTGTCATGGAGACCGGCGGCGAGCCAACCCATTGCCTCGCCACCAATGGCACCTCGGCATGGGAAGCCGATTTGAAGAAGCTGCTAGCATCCTCGCCTTTCGGCAAGGCTGCCCAGGTTTGGGCGGGCAAGGACCTGTGGGCGCTGCGCTCGCTGCTCTTTACCGAGCCGGTGGACCTTTTGATCGGCAATTCCTACGGCAAGTACCTGGAGCGCGACACCGGAACGCCGCTGATCCGGCTGATGTTTCCGATCTTCGATCGGCACCATCATCACCGCTTTGCGCTCTTTGGCTACCAGGGCGCGTTGCGCGTGCTGACGACGATCCTCGACAAGATCTTCGACAAACTCGATCGCGAGACGAGCGAGACGGGTGTGACGGATTATTCCTATGACCTCACGCGCTAAGAGCCGTGGCCGGCTTTTCGCCGAGGCCATTCCTTGCCCAATGGACTGGGGAGGCTGAGCGATGTCCTCCCTCAGCGCCAAAATCAAGGACGCCTTCGATGAGCCCGCCTGCGATAAGAACCGTGGCAAAGATGCCAAGGCGCGCAAGGAGGGCTGCTCGAAGTCGCTGACACCAGGGGCGGCAGCCGGCGGCTGCGCCTTTGACGGAGCCAAGATCGTCCTGCAGCCGATCACCGACGTTGCGCATCTGGTCCATGCGCCGCTCGCCTGCGAGGGCAATTCTTGGGACAACCGTGGTGCGGTTTCGTCAGGGCCGACCTTGTGGCGGACAAGCTTCACGACCGACCTCACCGAACTCGACCTGGTGATGGGGCAGGGCGAGCGGAAACTCTTCAAGGCGATCCGCGAGATCAAGCACACATACGCGCCGCCGGCGATCTTCGTCTACTCAACTTGCGTAACGGCGCTGATCGGTGACGACATCGAGGCCGTGTGCAAACGCGCCACGGAAAAGTTCGGTTTGGCCGTGGTGCCGATCAATGCGCCTGGCCTGGCAGGCTCCAAGAACCTCGGCAACAAGCTCGCCGCCGAGGCGTTGCTCGATCATGTCATCGGCACGGTCGAACCCGACGACCCCGGGCCCTACGACATCAACATCCTTGGCGAATTCAACCTCTCGGGCGAATTCTGGCTTGTAAAGCCGCTCCTCGATCGGCTCGGCATCCGGGTGCGCGCCTGCATTCCCGGCGATGCGCGTTACCGCGACATTGCTTCCGCGCACCGCGCCCGGGCGGCAATGATCGTGTGCTCGACCGCGCTGATCAGTCTTGCCCGCAAGATGGAGGAGCGCTGGGACATCCCGTTCTTCGAGGGCTCCTTCTATGGCATCTCCGACACATCGCAAGCTCTTCGCAACCTTGTCAGGCTGCTGGTGAGGAAGGGCGCCGATCCGGAGATCCTCGAGCGCACGGAGACGCTGATCGCGCAGCAGGAGGCGATCGCGTGGAAGAAACTCGAATCCTACCGGCAAAGGCTCCAAGGCAAGCGCGTGCTGCTCAACACAGGCGGTGTGAAGTCCTGGTCGGTTGTCCGTGCGCTGATGGAGATCGGAATCGAGATCGTCGGCACCTCGGTCAAGAAATCTACGGTGCAGGACAAGGAGCGCATCAAACAAGTTCTCAAGCACGACAAGCATATGTTCGAATACATGGCTGCGCGCGAGCTGTACGCCATGCTCTCTGAACACAGGGCCGATATCATGCTGTCGGGCGGTCGCACGCAATTCATTGCGCTCAAGGCCAAGACGCCCTGGCTCGATATCAACCAGGAGCGCCAGCACCCTTATGCCGGCTATGCCGGCATGGTGGAACTCGTACGCCAGATCGACCTCGCCATTCACAATCCGGTCTGGTCTCAGGTGCGCCAGCCGGCCCCGTGGGATTGCCAGCCTGATCTAAAAGACGAACTGCCATGCACGAAGAAGGAGTCCGGGCACCTGTTCGATGAATTCGCCGGCGCGACGGCACACGAGTTCAGCGAGTGTTGAGGCGACCGATGGCCCGCATCCTTCCCCAGACCAAATCCGCGGCGGTGAACCCGCTGAAGTCGTCGCAGCCGCTGGGTGCCGCCTTTGCCTTTCTTGGGGTCGACGGCGCGATGCCGCTGTTCCACGGCAGCCAGGGATGCACAAGCTTCGCGCTCGTGCTCTTCGTACGGCACTTCAAAGAAACGATTCCATTGCAGACAACAGCGATGGATGAGGTGGCGACCATCCTCGGCGCTGCCGACCATCTTGAAGAAGCCATCCTCAACCTCAAGAACCGCACGAAGCCAAAGCTGATCGGGGTGTGCACGACCGCGCTGGTGGAGACGCGTGGCGAAGATTGCGCGAGTGATATTGCGAACATCAAGCTGAAGCACACGCAAGAGCTTGCGGGTACGGAGGTCGTGCTGGCCAACACGCCGGATTTTGACGGCGCGATCGAAGAGGGCTGGGCCAAGGCAGTCACCGCAATGATCAAAGGGATTACAGGCTCGGGCGAACGTGCGCGGCAGCCGAAGAAGATCGCGATCCTGCCCGGATGCAACCTCACTGTCGCCGACATCGAGCATATGCGTGACATGGTTGAAAGCTTTGGGCTCAAGCCGGTTATTCTGCCCGACATTTCAGGCTCGCTCGACGGTACGGTTCCTGACCGCTGGGTAGCGACCACATACGGCGGCACCAGCGTCGAAGACATTCGCGAGTTGGGCACGGCCATGCAATGCATCGCCATCGGTGAGCACATGCGCCGCCCGGCGAAAGCGCTGCACGGGTTGACCGGCGTGCCTTACGTGTTGTTCCAGTCACTGACTGGGCTGCAGGACACGGACCGCTTCGTGTCGCTGCTGTCTGCGATTTCGGGCGCGGCGGTACCGGCCCGCGTGCGCCGGCGCCGGGCGCAATTGCAGGACGCGATGCTCGACGGACATTTCCATTTCGGCGGCAAGAAAATTGCCATCGCTGCCGAACCAGACCAGCTGTTCCAACTTGCGACCTTCTTTGCTGGCCTCGGCTCCGAGATAGCCGCGGCCGTCACAACGACCGACAGGTCTAAAATTCTCGAGAAAGTCCCGGCGGTTTCGGTTCAGATCGGCGATCTCGGCGATCTGGAAAGTCTTGCCGTCGGTGCTGACCTGCTTGTCACGCATTCGCACGGGCGCCAAGCATCGGAGCGGCTCCGAATTCCGCTCATGCGCATCGGGTTCCCGGTCTTCGATCGACTAGGCAGCCAGCACAAGCTCGCAATTCTCTATCAGGGCACCCGCGACATGATCTTCGAGGTCGCCAGCATCTTCCAGGCCAACCAACACGCGCCCACTCCTGAGGCGCTTGATCCACTCCGTAATCGAGAAATATCACGATGAACGCTGTTCGCCGCCTCTCGCTGGTCAGTAGTGAGGTTTTCGCCCCGATGCCTGAACGACGTAAGGGCGCATTGCGCGTTGCGATCGCCACTCAGGACATGCAGGACCTCAACGCCCATTTCGGGTCGGCCAGGCGCTTTGCTGTCTACGACGTGACGCGCGAGGAATGGAATCTCGTAGAAGCCGTGGCCTTCGATGACGTGTCCGATGAAAGCGGGGAGCATCGGGCCGAGCGCGATGATCGCATCACGCCAAAGGTGGATGCGCTCAAGGGCTGTCAGATCCTGTTTTGTCTGGCAATTGGCGGCCCTTCGGCAGCCAAGCTTGTCGCGGCAAAAATCCACCCGATCAAAGTGGCGGAGCCCCAATCGATCCCACAGGTGCTCTTGCGCACGCAGATGATGCTCAGGACGTGTCCTCCGCCTTGGCTGCGCAAGGTGCTGGCGCGAGCGGGCATTGCCGAAAAGAAACCGTCCTTCGAGGACGAGGACTGAAAAGAGGAGGACGCCAATGCCTGACCCCGCAATCCCCCCAGCTGTCGCCGAAGACGAGGCGGCTCTTTGCACCCCGTTCGTCAAATGCCTCGTGCGGCTGATCCGTTCTCAGGATTCCTATGGCTCGTGGGAACGCAAAGCGGACGCTGAGCTGCTGGGCGACTTCATCATTACCAAGGAACAGCGCCGAGGGATCCCAATCATCGGAGATCCCGATCCCGACGTGCTGTGGAGGCTCGACAAGTACTACGCCGCCATCGGGCTTGCGATCGAGGAGCGCTGCGGCCTTATGGCATCGCCGATGATCCAGGTGAGCCATGAGGGTTTTGGTCGGGTGCTTTTCACGACCGGACGGCTGGTCGTTTTGTCCAAAACGCTGCGCGATGTCCACCGGTTTGGCTTCGAGACGCTCCTGAAGCTCGCCACGGCCGGTACGAAGCTGGTCGACGATGCGATTTCAGTCATCGAAACCTTTCCCCACGTGGCGCTGGCATGATGGGCGCGATTTTCGAGAAAGGCCATCATGACGGACCCGAGAAACTATGTTGGCCAGTCCCCTCGATCCAGGGACTCGAGGCCGACCAGGTTGTTGGGGTATCGCCGATGAAGAAGCCGCTGGTCCTGATCTGCTCGCAAGATGCCGAGTTCTATCTGCTCTACAGCCACATACTGGAGGTTGACGGTTTCAGCAGTGAGACGGCAGACGGCGCGAAGGCTGCGCTGGCCTTGGCCGAACAACGGGAGCTTCAGGCCGTAGTGCTGGATTGCGACCCAGCCAGCATAAACGGGTCCGCAATTTGCGCCCACCTCAAGCGGGAACCGCGCACCACCGACCTGCCTATCATCGCCCTGATCGCGCCTGGCGCCGAGCACCAGCACCTCGATCTCTTGAAGGCAGGCGTTGAGAGCTTTGTGCGGCCGGTGGCTCCGGCCAAGCTGCTCGACTGCCTGCGGGCGAGGCTCGGGCTGACCAAGCGTGGTCCGAACGGGGTTGAAAACGACAGTTGGATTTGTTGTGGAGGCCTGGAGATGAAGCTCGATGCCCATCGGGTTCGCGGTAATGGCCACGACATCCATCTCGGACGGATCGATTTCAACGTGCTGCGGCTTATGATTGAGGCCCCCGGCAAGGTCTTCAGCCGGGACGAGCTTATCGGGGCGGCCTGGCTGCCCAACATTCATGTCGGTGCACGCACCGTCGATGTCCATATCAGCCGAATCAGGAGGGCGCTGAAAACGGCCTTGCCCGGCAGCGTCATTCGCACCGTCAGGTCGGCCGGCTACTCGCTCGAGAAGCCGGACGACTGAAATCGGTGATCGAACGTGGTGCCGCTCTCTCTTCCTCCTGAGAGCGGTGTTGCCGCTTTGAGGCGCTCCTAACGAAGACCAGGAGAAGCAGGCAAATGGAATTTAAAAGCATATTCAGTGTGACGGGTGCTGATCATTCTGATGAGGACCTCACAACAGCTGCCGGACTGTGTGCCGAGGTCGGCGCGCACCTATCGGTACTCATTATACCGCCTCCATTGCTCTTGATGTCGTCTCCGCCCCCCGAATGGAATACAGGACGTGCACAGGCAATTGCAGTACCGAACTATCGATTTCAGCAAATCGAGAAATTTTCACAGGACGTGACCAGAATGGAAAGACGGTCCGCGGATATCCTCAAAAGGCTGAAAGCTATGTCGCTTTCCTGTGACGTTGACACCGACTATTGCGATCCGGCTAGCCTCGGTGAAGTGGCACGACAGCGGGCGCTCTGCGCTGACCTGACGATCGTTGGAGGAGACCTCCTCAACGATGAGACTCTCGGACCTCCTGTTGTCAACGGCTGCTTGTTCGATAGCGGAAAGCCGGTGCTCATCGTGCCGAAGGGCGTTAAGGCGACGCTGTCGCCTCGACGCGTGCTGGTCGGCTGGGATTCGCGTGTAGAGGCCTCGCGTGCGGTTCGGGAAGCTCTTAGTATCCTATCCGCTGCCAAGGAAGTCTGTGTCGCTATGGTCGATCCAAAGGCGCAAAACAACGGGAAAGGCGCGCAGTCTGGAGCTGACATCGCTGCCTATCTTACTCGGCACGGTGCTCGGGTCTCCGTTGACCTGCTTAAGAGCGCCGGCAAATCGGCGGGCACAGTGCTGACCCAGCACGCGAACGACATCTGTGCTGACATGATGGTTATGGGTGCTTATGGCAGCCGTGGGCTGCGTGAGCGGATTTTCGGCGGTCCGCCGAGCTGGAGCTTTGGGAAGACCACATTGCCGCTGTTTTTGGCTCGCTGATCAGCTCCGTAGGAACACCGATCAGGTCGTAGGACCGCCAACCAGTCCGAAGTCGTCGTCGGTTACCGGTCGGATTGCGGAGACATGGCTGGATCCGCGAACATCTTGCGACGCTTGTCAGAGCCAAACCGGACGCCTCGACTGCTTCACGACGCTCTCGTGAACCAACTCGTGCGAGATCGTCCGCAACGGGCAGTAAAGACGAACGGCTGCAGCAGACCGCAGCCAAGCCACAGGGCGGGTGTACCAGGAGACCCCGCCTCGTGCGCGAACCCTGTTGGAAGGCCCCTTATCAGTACCCGGACGCGCGTCAAATCGGCGGCTGTCCCTGTCAGCCTGCGGTGTGCAAGGGCCGCTGCCGCGGAGCTTCCCCTGCCCGATCGTCGGGCGTGCGACAATGTCGGATTCCAGACGAGCTGGAACTGCGCGAACTCGTTGGTTTGACAGGTCTTTATCCGGCACGCCGCATGCATGGGAGTCTCCGAAAGCATTAAGAGCCGTTATCCATGGTTACGCCCCTCGAAAGAAAGAGCCGCTTCCGTCGTGGCAGGGAAACAGCCACTCCTGGGGTGGAGGCCGGCGCTAGAAGCCGCCGTAAGATCCGGAAGAGCCGCGCGACAGCATCACACACTTTCCTTCTGCTCTTGGGTTCGGATCACGCCGCGCCGCTGTCGATGCCGCCGACATTGAGCCCAAGACCTGGAAGGCGGCACACGCTTTTGCTGTCCTCTCAGTCGGGACCGCGGCTCAAGCATGCCTGTGAGGTTCGCATTGCTCAATGCCCGGCAATCGACGTCAACATGCCGCTGAGTTGGAAAACACTCCTAGAGGAGTAAGGATAAGTGGACCTCTTTTGTATTGGTGTGGGTGCTGGACCATCTAATTTGAGCCTTGCGTGTCAGATACAGGAAGAGATTGCGCAAGGGGCACTGTTCCTGGACCGGGAGGTCGATTTCCGAGGACATCCAGGCAGCGCTTTCGATTGCGCGGAGCTCCAGGTCGGCCACTTCCAGGATCTGGTTACTCTGGTCAATCCGCGATCAGCCTACACATTCGTAAACTACCTCCACGAGAACGGGCGTCTTTACAATTTCCTCAATGCGCAATTTCACGGGGTGCTTAGAGCCGAGTTCGCCCAATATCTCAACTGGGCGTTCCAGAAGAATCCGCTTGTCCGTGGCGGCGAGGCCGTTCGCGAAATCCGCTTTGACGGCGAGTTTCGCGTGCGGACGGACAACGCGGTCCTTGATGCAAGAAACCTCGTCATCGACATAGGCAAGCAGGCGCAAATTCCGCCTCAGTTTCATGGCTGGACTGGACCCAACCTGTTCCACTCATCTGAGTTGGCCCACATCAATCCTGAGGTGCAAAAAAAGCATGTCTGCGTTGTTGGCGGCGGACAGTCGGGAGCCGAGCTGCTACTGCACCTTGTCGGCCGGCCGAAAGAACGGCGGCCCGCGGCGATCACATGGGTCTTGACGCGCGAGATGCCTTTCGACGACCACGCGTTCACAAACGGGCTGTTCACGCCATGCTTCTCGGATCGTTTTGCTGCGATGAGCGAGGTGCATCGACAGCTGTTCCTGCGGCGTTTCGCGCTTGCCTCCGAGGGCATTTCAGAAAGCAAGTTGCGCGCGGTCTATCAGGCGCTCTACCACCACGCCTTTCTCGAGCCACACCAATGCGAGATCACATTGCGGCCAAGTTGCAACGTGTCGCGCTGCATCAATGCCGGAGCAGGGCACAGGCTCACGCTGCAACGCGGCTTGGACAACATCGGAGAAGTAACCGCCGATATCGTCATCCTGGCCACCGGGTACGAGAAACCGCTGCCGGGTTTCCTAGAACCGATCGCAGATCGCCTCGAACAGATCGGCAATGAGCTCGCCATCGGCGAGGATTTTTCGGTGTACTGGGACGGACCGCGAGACCGACGCCTTTTCGTTCAGAACGCCTGCCTTGGACAGCGCGGGCTGGCTGATCCGAACTTTGGGCTGCTGGCCTGGCGAGCGCGCCGCATCCTTGACAGCCTTCTGCGGCGCGCGCCATGCGCCAATCCCGAGCATCTAGGGTTCATCAACCGTCCCTTGACGGAGTGCTGGCCCGACCTCGGAGTCGAACAAATGGGCAGCGGGATATGATTCGTCGATATTGATGATCGGCGGTGGCATTCAGGAAAGATTTCCGCCTCTGGCGGCAAAAGCGGGACGAGCAATATTCCTACGGCGTCAGATCGCTCTGCTCGCGCTTGAGCAAGGTAGCGTCGCGCGACTCCTGCTTGGCGTGAAACAGCAAAGGGCATTCAATCACGATGCAGCTTTACGTGCTGTCGGGCTCAACGCCACGTGGATCGAGCCCAACGCCGCCGTTGGCAACCGCGACGCGAATTATGACGCCGGGCCACATGCGGCGGTGGCTGCAAGGGTACCGAGCCTCTCCCGCACTTTCGACCCCATCGCCGAAGTGCGACTACTCCAGGACGCCGAAGCCGGTCTTATCGCCAGCGGGCCAGCCAAACTCTCACCTTCCTAAACGGCAGCCGCTAAGGTGAGCCGTCGAAAGCCGACATTCAGGTTAACGTCAGCTGGCCGTGTTAGGGCTCGCTTATTCAAGGCGGTACCGGCGCTTGCCGAAGCTAAGAAGGGTTGGCATGCCCTTTGCCGTGCTTGATGTGCGGCAACACGGTGAGAGCTCCGCTGAAGCAAGCGAGAGGGAGCAATGCCCTCGAGACCGTGTCCGATTTTGACTGGAAAATATTCCGCGACAAAAGAGACGAAAGGTGTGGAATGACTTTGGACACCAAGATGGAACTGCGTATGGGGTCCCCGGCTCCTGCGCTGAAAGTGGAGAACTGGCTGCGTGGCGAGCCCCTCACGAGCCTTCGGCCCGGCAAGGTCTACCTCGTTGAATTTTGGGCGACTTGGTGCCGACCATGTGTCCACGCCATGCCCCATTTGATCGAACTGCAGGAGAAATATAAAGACAGCGGATTTGAGATTATCGGAGTCGCAGCTTGCGAAAAGGCTGCAACCGCGGACGAAGCGCGGACCAACGTGGATGCCTGGCTGACCGAGAAGTTCCCGAATCTGAATTATCGGACAGCGTTCGATTGCACTGGCGAAATGAAAAAGCTCTGGCTGGAACCCAGCTCTTCGTTCGGGATTCCCACCTCGTTCGTGGTCGACCGCGACGGCCACATCGCTTATATCGGCCACCCGGCACCTCTCGATGACGTTTTGCCGAAAGTCCTTAACGGCAGCTGGCGCAGCAGCTATGAAGCGAAAGCCGTCGATGCAAAGCGAATCTCGCGTGTGCGCGAATCGTCGCTGAGTCAGCCGATATACGCCAAACTTGGGCCGGCGATGCAGGACGAGGATTGGGCAGCGGCACTATTGGCCATCGAAGAAGGCCTCGCCGTGATGCCAGACTCTTTTGATTTTCGGCGGGTTCATGCGGATATTCTGCTTCACAAGCTGCGCGACATCAAAACCGGCTTGCCGCTTATGCGCGAATTGGTCGAGGACGCGATCAACAAAAAGTTCGAAGCGATGTCTTGGGTGGTGATGGCGCTGAACCAACTCTTCCATCCCACGATCGACAACTCCCATCTTCCGCATGATGATCGCTTTGCGATGGGCAAGGAGCTCTCCGAACAGATCCTGGAACTTAATCCTCCGCAAGGCGATGGAGACTTTAAATTCGGGTGTTACTTTCCGGTCGCTCAGTATTATTACGAGAGCGGCAACAAGGACCGGGCGATCGAGTTGATCGAGGTGGCAATCAAATCGCTGGACCATTCGGAGCCAGTGCCGGACCAAACCAAACAGCGCTACCTCACCTCGTTGCTCCAAGCCCTGGCCAACTACACGGGTGAGCCTGCCTGTCACGCGGGTCTCTGTGTGGCTCCGCAAAACAAGACTTCCGAAACTCAAAACGCTGTCACTTCCTGAGCAAGGATCGCGAAGGGCATGACAATTGGAATTGAACACCGGCAAATCCGCCCGCCCAGGCGCACTTCGCAGCAATAACGTCGATGCCGCAAAAGTGCGCGGCTTGCGGCAGGTGGAATTTCCATTGCGTTTACCTCGGGTCGAACCGCGGCGCAGGCGTTCGCGCCGCGGTGAAAGGTCTCGCATTGGTGGACGTGCTCGAGGTCGGCCACGGGACACTGTTGCGTGGGATCGGCTCGCCCAAGCCATTCCCCGCCCACGCAAGCGCCCGAACCACACATCGCAGAAAAAGAGATCGTCCTTCAAGAGGAGTACTGAAATTGGGGAAAAGCGAAATTCCTCATGAACCGGTTGGCCCTGCTGTCCACGGGGACGACGAGGCCCTTGCTTCCCCGTTCGTCAAATGCCTCCTGCGGCTCATTCGTACTCAGGATTCCTTCGGCTTATG
>NZ_JARTVT010000005.1:281288-301563 GCF_029625685.1 Mesorhizobium sp. WSM4976 | reverse complement strand
GGCCACTTCTACATCCACAATGCCGACGATTCAGGCTTCGTCTGCGAGCGCGCCTGACTTCTTCAACAGCCTGCTAGGCGGCATTAGTGGGTGGGACAAAAACATCAAAAAAACATTGAAAAGGATTTGGAAGGTCAATGATCCCACTGTTACTAAGTATTTGATTTAGCTTCATTTCCAAACATCCTCCGGGCCCACCAAAACAACCATCCAAGTAACTTTGCCCACACCATGGACTCGAACCCCTCCAATAAAAATCGTTTGGATAGTGTTCGAGAACGATTTCGAGGCCTGCTGCGAAGTTGATCTTTGAGTCGTTTCGGGTCACTGGTTTGGACGTATGGTATGCCGACTTGACCCATAGTTGACCTGCGCCAGCTGCAAGAGGGCGACGACTTTGCGCCCCATTTCGGTCGTCCCCTGGACCGTTCAAGGAAATTCCGGTTCGACCTCCTTGACCTTTGATATCATTATAATAGCTTCATTCCGAAGCGTGATAATGAAGGCGAGCAATGCGGTGCAACTTATCGGATAGGGTCGCCTTGGTCACAGGGGCGGCGGGCGCAATTGGAAGCGCCATCGCCGAGCGGCTTTCGGACAACGGGGCTGCGGTTGTCGTCTCAGACATCGACATCGAAGGCGCCGAGCGCGTCGCGGCCGGTCTGCACAACGCAATGGCCTGCGCTCTCGACATTCGCGATGCCCAATCGGTCGACGCCGCGATCGCTAGAGTTTCCGAGCGCTTTGGCCGCCTCGATATTCTGGTCAACAATGCCGGCGTCAACACGCTGGCGCACCGCGTCCCCATAGACCAGTTTCCTCCCGAGGAATGGGATCGCATTACCGGCATCGACCTCGACGGCCTCTACATTATGAGCCGTGCCGCATTGGCGCCGATGCTTGCCGCCCGCAGGGGCGGGCGCATCGTCAACATCGCCTCCGTGGTCGGGCTTGCGGCCATGCGGCTGCAGAGCCCGTTCGTCGCCGCCAAGGCCGGCATCGTCCATCTGACCCGATCGATGGCGATAGAGCTGGGCGACCGCGGCATCCTGACCAACGCCGTCGCGCCCGGATCGGTGATGACGGCGCTGACCGCCAAGCTATTCTACGGCGAGGACGGCAAGTTCGCCGGACGCACCCAGGAGTTCCTCGCCCATGTACCGCTCGGCCGGCCGGCCCAGCCGGAGGAGATCGCCGAGGCCGTGCTGTTCCTGGCTTCACCGGCCGCCAGCTACATCAACGGCCAGGTGCTGGCCGTCGATGGCGGCTGGACCGCGGGATACATGATGTGAGCACCGCCATGGAAATCGATCTCGCCGGCGCCACGATCGCGCTGGACGGCGAAACCAATCCGATCGTCGACGCGGTGCTCGCCGCGTTGCGCGCCAATGGCGGGCGTATTGTGGAGGGCGCCCCCGCGCACACCGTCGCCGATATTCTGCTGATTTCGTGTCCGTTGCGCCCGGGACCGAAGGCCGGAGACCCGCGCTCCCTTTATGCCGACGCGCGCAAGGCCGCCGTGGTGATGGCCGAGCGCGGCGGCCGCATCGTCTTCCTGATCTCAGCGGTCGCCAGCATGCCGATGCGCCGCCATCCGCGCTTCTCCATGGAGAACGCGTCGATCCTGGCAGGGATGCGCGCGCTGGCGATGGAATTCGGGCCGAAGATCCTGGTCAACGCGGTTGGCTTCGGCGCTATCGAGGACGATGCCATCGTTTCGGGCGACAAGGCGATGCTCAGCCACACGCCCGTCAGCCGCGCCGGCAGCGTCGAGGAGGCGGTCGCCGCGGTGCTGTTCTTCTGCGATCCGTTGAACAGCTACACCACCGGACAGATGCTGGGCGTCGACGGCGGCTGGGCGGCCGGTTATGGGCGCAATTTCTGAAGCGCCGACACTCAGGGCAGGGGCGCTGGAGGTCGAACTGGCACCGGCTATCGGCGGCAGCGTCAGCGCGATGCGCTGGCGCGGCATCGACCTTATGCGCCGGCTTTCGGATGACGACCGCGATGCCGGCAACGTGCTGGGCGTCGCCATGTTCCCGATGGTGCCTTACGCCAACCGCATTGCCCGGAACGAATTCGACTTCGGGGCGAGGCGCTGGCAGGTCCTGCCCAACAATCCGCCCGAGAGGTTCAACGTCCACGGCAGTGGCTGGAAGCAGCCGTGGACCGTCACCGGGGCCAGTGCCGCCGCAGCCACGCTGGCGCTCGAGGTCGCTGCCCGGACGGAACCCTATTCCTATCGCGCCGAGCAGGTCTTCGCCGTCTCGGAGGAGGGTCTCGGCGTCACCATGACGCTCACCAACACAGGGCCGGTTGCCATGCCGTTCGGCTTTGGCCTGCATCCCTGGTTCGATCGCGACCCTGACGTGACGTTGCAATTCAGCGCCCGGCGCTTTCATCTCGAAGAGCCCCAAGGCCTTTCGGGCGATCCGATCACGCTGCCGCCCGAACTGGATTTCGGGACGGGCGGGCGGCTGCCGGGCGGATGGCGCAACAATGATTATGGCGGCTGGACCGGCGAAGCGATTATCCGCTTTCCGTCGCGTGGCGCCGGATTGCGGATCGTCGCCGATCCCGTCTTCAAGCATCTGATGCTCTATGCCGACCCGACCAAGCCCTATTTCTGCTTGGAACCGCAGACGAATGCCTCGGGCGCCTTCAACCGTGGCCGATGGAATGATCCGGATGAAGGCGTGATCGTGCTTGCGCGCGGCGAAAGCGCCGCCGGCACCGTGTCATTCATCCCGTTCGCGCTTACACCCGGAGCTTAGAGCAATCGGGCCAGGAGACCGCCATCCACTTGCATGGCGCTGCCGGTGACGAAGGATGAAGCGTCCGAGATCAGGAAGCCGATGGCGCTGGCGATCTCGGACGGGTTGGCGATGCGCGCGATCCGGTTGGGCTTGAAGGACAGCCCCAGTGCTTCCGCGCCGCCGGCCGCCTCCAATCCGTCCAGTGTCATCCGAGTGGCGACCGAGCCGACCAGCACGGCGTTGACGCGGATGCGGTCGACGGCATAGTCGAGCGCCATCTGCCGTGACAATCCGACGACCGCCGCCTTCGTCGCCGCATAGCCCGGCACACCGGGCACCGTGGCATCGGCGTGCACCGAGGCGATGTTGACGATCGAGCCGCCGCCGGCCGCGCGCAGCAGCGGCAAGGTCGCGCGGCAGATGCGGAAGATGGCGGTCAGGTTGACGGCAATGGTCCTGTCCCAGTCTTCGTCGGAAAGCTCCTCGAGCCGTTTGCCGGTCGGATAGATGCCGGCGCAGTTGACGACGGCGTCGAGACCGCCGAACCGCTCTGATGCCATCGCCACCGCTACCTGGACCTCCGCTTCGCGCGTGAGATCGCTCTCGCGGAAGATCAGTTGGCTTTCGGCGTAACGGTCAGCGAGAGCCTTGCCCTCTTCACCATCCAGCCCGGCGCCGAAGACCTGCGCCCCTTCGGTCACGAGATACTCGGCGGTCGCCTGGCCGATGCCGGTGGCCGCGCCGGTAACCAGAACGCGTTTGCCGGCAAACATCATGGTGAAACCTGTGAAGCTCTTACGTGGCGTTCGGCTTGTGCCGCGGCGACGGAACGCAGCACACGATCCTCGCCGCCTTCGCCGCGGCCGAATTCGTCGACGATGCGGCCGTCGGCAACGACCAGGCAACGGTCGCAAAGGCCGATCAGTTCCTCTAGCTCGGAGGCCACGATCACAAACCCCACGCCGTTTTCGGCGAGGTCAACCACGAGCCGATAGATCTCGTGCCGGGTTGCCGCGTCGACACCCTTGGTCGGCTCGTCGAGCAGGAGCACTTTCGGGGCGCGCATCAGCACGCGGGCGAAGAGAAGCTTCTGCTGGTTGCCGCCCGACAGATGGCTGACCGAAGCCTGCGGCGACGACGCCTTGACGTTGAGCGCACGCATGGCGGCCAAGATCGAGCTGCGTTCAAGCCCGCCGCGCACTACGCCGTGCCGCGCCAACGGCGACAGATTGCCGATGGTGATGTTGGCGCCGACCGGCAGATTGAACAGCAGGCCGTCCCGCTTGCGATCCTCGGTCAACAGCGCGATGCCGGCGGCCCGGGCATCGCTCGGCGATCCGATCGCCACGGGCTCGCCGGCGACGCGGATTTCGCCCCCGGCCGGCACACGGCCATAGATGCCATGCAGGATCTCGCTGCGGCCGGAGCCGAGCAGGCCCGCAAGCCCGACGATCTCGCCGGCGGCCACCGACAGATTGATGTCCTTCGCGCCATGCACGGCGCCGCTATGGCCGGCAACGGTGAGGTTGCGAACCTCAAGCGCGGCCGCTGCGCCGATGGGAGCCGCGTGCTCTGGGAACAGCCGTTGCAATCGTTGACCCGACATCGAGAAGATGAAGGTCTCGGCGTCGAAATCCTCCCTCGCGATACGCACCGTCACCTGTCCGTCGCGCAGCACCGTGGCGCGGTCGCAGATCGCCAGCACTTCCGGTAGGCGGTGGGTGATGTAGATCATCGCGACGCCTTGCGCCTTGAGGCGGCCGAGCACACTGAACAGCGCGTCGACCTCGGCGCCGGAGAGCGAGGCGGTTGGCTCGTCCAGCATCAGCACGCGCGGTTTCATGACGATGGCGCGGGCGATCATCACCAGATGGCGCTGCGCCGAGGTCAGCGATGCGACATAGGCCCTGGGATCGATGCCGATGCCAAGATCGGCGAATATCTCACCCGCCCGCTTTTCCAGCCTCCGTTGGTGGACCATGAAGCCGTCGCCCAACCCCGTGTGGCCAGCAAAGACATTCTCGGCGACCGAAAGCTGCTCGAGCACCTCGATTTCCTGCGGCACGTAGCCGACGCCGTTCGATCGCGCATCGGCCGGCGAGGCGAAGCTGACGGGCCGGCCGTCGAGCTTGACGGCGCCGGTATAGGAGCCGGCCGGATGCACGCCGTTGAGGATTTTGACCAGCGTCGACTTGCCGGCACCGTTCTGACCAAGCAAAGCGTGGATCTCGCCCGGGATCACGTCGAAGTCGACGCCGCGCAGCGCCTGCACGCCGCCGAAACTCTTGGCGATCGCAGTGGCCGACAACAGCGGTTCTTGGGCGACGTTGGGCACGGCAATCCTCTTGGCGATGCCGGGTCCTGGCAAGCCGCGGACCCGGCGATGGGTGTTACTGGCCGGCGCTGTCCAGCATCTTATAGTAGGGGTCGAGGTCGGCGGCGGTGATGACCTTGGCCGGCAACGGGTTGCTGTAGGGGACGGTTTTGCCCTGCGCGAGATCGCCGAGCAGTTCGGCGACCTTGGCGCTCTCTTCGTAGAGCGGCTGCGCGACGATGCCGTAGGCAGCGCCCGATTTCACCAGATCGAGATTCTGCCTGATATAGTCCATGCCGACGATGACGACGTCGCGTCCGGCCTTGCGGGCCGCACCCGACCAGGTCTGGATGCTGTTGCCGGTGGTGCCGAAGGCCGCGGTCACATCCGGATTGCCTTGCAGGATCGCCACCGCCTTGGCCTCGGCCGCCGACGGCTCGAAGCCCTCCATCTGAGTGTCGAGCACTTTGATATTGGGATATTTCTCGGCGATGGTCTTGCGGAAAGCGGCCGACATGGCGTTCTCCGTATCGTTGGACGCGCCTTGCGTCAGGGCCACGGTGCCCTTGCCGCCGAGCTTTTCGCCGATGGCGACGGCGGCGTTCTGGCCGGCGCCGGCAATGTCCTCGCCGGTCGCGGCCTTCAGTCCCTGCACCGTGCCTTCAGGCGGCAGCACATGCCAGGTCACGATCGGGAAACCCTCCTTGGCCAGCTTGGAGATGTAGGAGTAGATCGCCGGGTCGGGACCATAGACGCCGATCGCGTCATATTTGGTGCGCGCCAGGGCGGCTTCGGCGAGCGGAAGCGTCGCCGGAATGTCCCAATTCGTCGCGCTCGGATCGCCGACCACCTCGCAGGTATAGCCGAGCTCCTTGCACCTGTTGAGGAAACCCGCCTGCATGAGCCGGTGCACGGGGTGATCCTTCATCGCCTGCACCCAGAGCAGATGGATGTCGGCAGCCTGGGCGAGGCTCGTCGAGCCCAGCGACGCGGCGAGCGCTGCTGCCGCGAATGCCGTGCGGATCAGCCCCTCTCTCAGATCGATCTTCATGTCCTACCTCCCTTGTTTCGCCGGCGTCTTGCCGGCGTAAAATCTGCTGTTTTCATTGTACTTTCGTGGCTGGCTAGGCGCCGGCGATGAAGTAGCGGCGGCGCACGATATCGAGGCCGACAGCCATGACCATGATCACGCCCACCGCGATCTGCTGCCAGTTGGAGTTGACGCCGATGACGACGAGGCCGCTCTGGACAACCTTCAGCATCAGGATGCCGACGACGCCGCCGGCGACCGTGCCGGCACCGCCGAACAGGCTGACGCCGCCGACCACGACCCCGGCGATCACCGTCAGTTCCCAGCCACTGCCGATCGAGGTGCCGCCGCTGCCGAGATCGGCCATCACGAACATGCCGGCGATCGCCGCCAGCGCGCCGACGACGATGAAGGCGCCGATCTTGTAGGTGCTGGTGTTGATGCCGACGAGTCGCGCCACTTCCTGGTTGCCGCCGGTGGCGTAGATGTTGCGTCCGAGCACGGTGCGGCGCAGGACGAAATCGGCGACGACCGCCGCGACGATGAAGAAGGCGAAGCTCCAGCCGAGGCCGAAGGCGAGGTCGGCGCCGCCGATCGCATTGATAGCCTCCGGCAGCGGATAGACCGGATAGCCGCCCGTCACCACCTGGATCAGGCCCTGGCCGATGAACAGCATGCCGAGCGTCTGGATGAAGGCGGGGATGCCGAGCCTGACGACGATCACGCCGTTGAGCAGCCCGATCGCTGCGCCGACGCCGATCCCGCCTAGGATGGCGACGGCCACCGGCAGCGCGGCCGCCGTCATCAGCTTGGCGGCGACCACCGCGGACAATCCGGCCACCGAGCCGACGGACAGGTCGAACTCACCGGCGACAAGCAGGACGGTCTGGCCGATGGCGATGATGCCGACAAACGACACGACGTTGAGAATGGCGCGGAGGTTGCGCTCCGACAGGAAGGCCGGTTCGAGCAGCCAGAAGAAGACGATCAGCAAAGCCATCGCCGCCAGCACGCCGACTTCGCCGATGGCAATGAAAGCGATCAGCCGCCGCCGGAACGATTGCCCATCCCGGGGCGGCGAGCTCACGTCAGCCACGCTTTCCATCCTACCTCCCTGGCGGCGCCTGCCTCCGGCTCGTGCAACCGGCACCGTCGCGTCCACGCCGATCCCGGCGTGCTCCTCCGCGCCATTAAGATTATAATATTATAACTTGTCAACGGCGAAATTTCTGGATCGGGTGACGCTAGCACATCGCTGGAAAGCGCCTGTCGCACCCGCTATGAATGAGGCTGGCCGTGCGATCCGGAGCAGGGTTTCCCTCTGCATCGCACTTTGTTGGAGCTTGGCGATGACCGATGAGCCGGGGGACGACCCGGGTGGAAACACAGCGTCGCAGCGCCTTGGGGTTCGCGAGATCGCGCGGCGCATCGGTGTCGCCCCCATCACGGTGTCGCGTTCCCTGTCCAATCCGGGCCGGGTCTCGGCGGAGACGCGCGCCAGGGTACTCGATGCCATAGAGCAGATCGGCTTCGTACCCAACCAGCTTGCCTCCAGCATGCGCGGCAACGGCCGCATGATAGGCACGGTGGTGCCGCCGCTGATCAATTCGGGTATCGCCGAGCAGGTGCAAGGCATGTCCGACGAATGCCAGGAGGGCGGCTATTCGATGCTGCTGGTGCAGGGCGAGTTCACGCAGGAAGCCGAGGAGAAAGCGATACGTACGCTGCTCGGCTGGCGCCCGGCCGGCATGATCCTGCAGAGCTTCGTGCAAAGCGAGACGGCGCGCGCCTTGCTGAAGGGCAGCGGCGCGCCGGTGGTCGAGATTTCCGAGATCAAGGGCCGCGATCCGATCGACATGGTGGTCGGCGTCTCCAATTTCGAGACTGCCTATGCCATGACCATGCATCTGGCCGCCAAGGGCTACAAAAGGATCGGATTCGTCTCGACGCCGATCCACGGCAATGACCGTCTTCAACAGCGCCGCACCGGTTACCATGCGGCGCTGACCAAGCTCGGCATCAAGAATCATGACGGCATGGAGGTCGAGGTCCCGATCACCGCGCAGGGCGGCGCCGAGGCGCTGATCACGCTCACCTCCCGGCACAAGGAGATCGACGCCATCTTCTTCTCAAGCGACACGCTGGCCATCGGCGCCGTGCAGGAGTGCCACCGGCGGGGCTGGGCGGTGCCCGGCAGGATCGCCATCGCCGGTTATGGCGACATGGATCTCGCCGCGCAGCTCTATCCGCGGCTGACCACGGTTAAGGTCGACCGCTACGACATGGGCCGGCGCGCCGTGCGGCAATTGCTGGCGAGGCTGGGCGGCGATGGCGAGGCGCCGGCCGTCACCAGCCTCGGCTTCGAGATCATCGACCGCGAAAGCGCCTGATCAGGATTTTGTCGCCGGCTGCTCGCGGCGTCCCAGACGCTTCTCCCAACCCTCGGCATGAACGTTGAGATAGGCGTTGGGATCGTAAGGATGGTCTTTGACCGCATCGAGGTTGAGATCGATGCCGAGCCCTGGCGCTTGCGGCAGCGACAGGTGGCCATTGTCCGGATTGACGGTCGGATGCCAGGTCACCAGCTCGCGGGTCCATGGATCATTGAAGGCGTCGAAATGCTCCTGGATCAGGAAATTCGGTACCGCCGCCGCCAGTTGCAGGCACACCGCCGTCGCCACCGGTCCGCCGCTCTGATGCGGCGCGATGTGGCTGCCATGGGCTAAAGCCAGATTGGCCACCTGCAGCGATGGCGCGATGCCGCCAAGCGACATCGGCTCGGGCTGGAAGATGTTGACGCCGCCGCCGGCGGCCAGCGTGTAGAACTGGCCGACCGTGTCGTACATCTCGCCGGTCGCCACCGGGATGGGCGAGCGGTGCGCCACCGCATGCACAGTCTCCTGGCGATCGCGCGAGCTCGGCTCCTCCCACCAGTAGATGGCGAGGTCGGCAAATTTCTGCGCCGCCTGAAGCGCCGCGATCTCGGTGAAGCGGGCGTGCACGTCGATCAGGATCAGCGTATCGCTCGGCAGTTCATCGCGCAGTCTGCGGCAGATCGCATAGGAAAGATCCAGTTCCTCGCGCGAAATGAAACCTTGCGCGGTGCCGAATGGGTCGAGCTTGAACGCCTTGAAGCCTTTCGCCAGCACGGCTTTTGCGGCTTCAAGAAAAGCCTCCGGCGTACGTTCGGTGCGATACCAGCCATTGCCATAGCCGAGCACGGTGTCGCGCACCTGCCCGCCGAGAAGCTGGTGGATCGGCACGCCCAGGCTCTTGCCCAGAATGTCCCAGCAGGCGACCTCAACGGCCGCGATCACCGTGCGGTGGATATGGCCGCCGTCCAGCGAAACGCTGTCCAGCATGCGCTTGGCCAAGGCGTTGATGCGGCGCGGATCCTGGCCGATGGCGAGATGCTTGAGCTCATGCACGCCGGCTTCAGTGGTCTTGATGAAGCCGTTCAGCGTGCCTTCGCCGATACCGTGCATTCCCTGGTCGGTATGGACCTTGACGAAAAGCCAGTTCTTCCACCCGGCGCCGACGGCGAAGGTCTCGATCTCGGTGATCTTCATGCGGACTCCAACCCGGAAATCGTTGCGACGAGGGCTTCGGTGGTGAGGCCGTATTTCGCTTGCAGAGTCGGTACCGCGCCGCATTCGATGTAGCGGTCGGGCAGGCCGATGCGCGTTACCTGCTTCGCGACGCCGGCCTCGAACAGGCTCTCGACGACAAGGCTGGCCAACCCGCCGACCACGACGTGGTTTTCAGCGGTAACTATATGGCTTACCGAGCCGGCAAATTCGGTGACGGCGACAGCGTCGAACGGCTTGATCGTCGGCACATGCATCACCCCGACTGAGGTGCCTTGCTTTTGCAAAGCCTTCGCCGCGTCCAGCGCCCGCTCTGTCATGAATCCGGTCGAGATGATACCGACGTCGGAGCCTTCGCGAAGCCGCCTCGCCTTGCCGATCTCGAACGTGTAGCCGGGCTCGAACACGACGGGAACGTTGCCGCGCAGCAGCCGCATGTAGACAGGACCTTGATGTTCGGCGATCGCCGCCGTCGCCGCCTCGATCTCGGTCGCATCGCAAGGGTCGATGACGGTCATACCGGGGATCATGCGCATCAGAGCCAGATCCTCGATCGCCTGATGGGTGCCGCCATATCCGGTCGTCAATCCCGGCAGGCCGGCGACGATCTTCACATTGAGGTTGGAGTGGGCAAGCGCGATGGCGACGAAGTCATAGGCGCGACGCGTCGCGAACACGCCATAGGTGGTGGCGAACGGCACCTTGCCGGTGCGGGCCAACCCAGCGGCGACGGCGACGAGATTCTGTTCCGCCATGCCGACATTGAAGAAGCGGTCGGGAAAGGCGTCCCGGAACGGCAATATGTCGGTGTATTTGCCGAGATCGGCGGTCAGCCCGACGATGCCGTTGCGGCTTTGCCCAAGCCTGGCCAGGGCCCGGCCGAACGGCGCTTCCACGCTTTGCCGGCCGCCGCCGACGGCCTCGTCCTGGCCCATGGCCAGCGTGCGTCCGGCCTTCATGCCGCCGCTCATTGGTGGGTACCCATGCTTCTGTCGAACTCGGCGATGATGCCGTCCCACTGCGCCACCTCGATGCGGAAGAAGTGCGATTTCTCGCTGGCCTCGATGCGCGGCACGCCCTTGCCGGGCAGCGTGCGCAGCACGATCGCTTTCGGCTTGCGGTTGCGCTTGCGCGCGCCGGTCAGCGCGTCGACGATGGCCTTCATGTCGTTGCCGTCGATCTCTACCGTTTCCCAGCCGAAGGCGCGCCATTTGTCGGCCACCGGCTCCATGTTGAGCACCACGGGTCCATCGGCCTGGATGCCGTTGCAGTCGATCAGCGCCACCAGCCCGTCCAGCTCGAAATGGCTGGCCGACATCGCCGCTTCCCAGGTCGAGCCCTCCTGCATCTCGCCATCGGAGAGCTCGACGAAGACGCGCGCGTCCGAGCGATCGAGGCGAAGCCCGAGCGCCTGGCCGACCCCTTGCCCGAGGCCATGGCCGAGCGAGCCGCCGATGACCTCGACGCCGGGCGTGGTGTCGAGCGTCGACATCTCCAGCCGGCTGTCGTCGGCGCCATAGGTGACAAGTTCCTCGACCGGGATGATGCCGGCCTCAGCCAGGGCAGCCCAAAGCGCGATCGAATAATGCCCAGTCGACAACAGGAAACGGTCGCGGTCCGGCCATGCCAGATTGTGCGGGTCGTAGCGCAGCTCGTGGAAATAGAGCGCCGTAAGCACATCGGCGATACCGAGGCCCTGGCCGATATAGCCCTGGCCCTGGCCGCGCGCCATGTCCAGCATGTGACGGCGCAACTGCGTCGCCTTGCGTTGAAGCGCCGCGATATCGGCGCTGCCGGGAGGGGAGTTTCGCAGCATTGGATGCCTAGTCCTTGTCCAGTCCGCCCGACATGTTGAGCCGCTCGGCGGTCATGTATTTCGGCGCATCGATGCAGAGCCAGACGACGGCTTCGGCCACCTCGGAGATCTCGGCGCGGCGCCCGAGCGGAATGCGGCGCGTGCGTTCGTCGAGGAAGGCCTGCAGATCCGCGCGACCATTGACGCGGGCGAGGTCGAGCTCGGTCGAACGCTGCATCTCGGTGTCCATCATGCCCGGCGCCAGGCTGTTGACCAGGACGCCGTAGGGCGCAAGCGCGACCGCCGCGGCGCGGGTGATGGAATCGACCCCGGCCTTGCTCGCCGTATAGGCGGTGTAGTCGGGCAGCGCCATGCGCGAGCCCGGCGAGGTGATGTTGACGATGCGCCCCGAGCGCTGCTCACGCATCACCCGGCCGGCCGCCTTGCAGGCCATGGCCAGCGCCGTGACGTTGAGTGCCAGCGTGCGGGTCCAGGCCTTGTAGGTGGAGTCGAGAAAGGGCTCGATCACGCCATAGCCGGCATTGTTGACGAGGATGTCTATGCCGCGCCAACGCGCGACAACCTTTTCGACCGCAGCTTCCGGTGCGCCTTCGAGCGTAAAGTCGCCGATGATGGTCTCGGCTTCGGCGCCGGTCTGGTCGATCTGCCGGGCGGTCTCGGTCAGGCCTTCGCCGTTGATGTCGGTGACGGCGACGGCACAGCCGCGCCTGGCCAGTTGCACAGCGACCTCGCGGCCAAGCCCTCCGGCGGCGCCGGTGACAAGCGCCCGCCGCGTCGTGGCGTCTGGAATTTGAGCAGGCAAGCCAACCTCCTCCCCAGGTCATCTTGACGCGATGGATACCGGTATCCATAGATAGCTGTCAACGGGCTCGTGCTATCGTTCTCGGGCTATGCGCTCCGGTGGAGCCGGGAGGAAAGATTGAAGATCGTTGCGCTCGAAACGCTGCAGCTGGCGGAGTTCCCATTCCTGTTCTGGCTTCGCGTCCACACCGATGCCGGCCTGATCGGCACCGGAGAGACCTTCTGGGCGCCGGGACCGGTCGCCGCCTACATCCACGACAATGTCGCCGCCTATCTGATCGGCAAGGATCCTCGCGATATCGAGCTGCACGATCGCACGCTGGGCAGCGTCTATGTCGGCGCACGTGACTCCGGCGCGGAAGTCCGCGGCAATTCTGCGGTTAACATCGCGCTATGGGATATCTATGGCCAGGCGCTTGGCGAGCCGGTCTGGCGATTGCTGGGGGGCCGCACGCACAGAAGCGTCCCGATCTACAATACCTGCGCTGGCTACAAGCATGTGCGGGCCAGCAGGAAGAATGCGCTGTTCGAGCGCGGTGAGGACTGGTCGCTCAAATCGGGCGATTCCAACGAGGGTCCGTATGAGGATCTGCTGGCATGGCGCTACAATGCCGGCGACCTCGCAAAGAGCCTGAAATCCGAAGGCATCGGCGCCATGAAGATATGGCCGTTCGATATTGCCGCCGAGGCATCGAACGGCGCCCGCATTTCGCTTGCCGACCTCGACAAGGCGCTGGAGCCGTTCCAGAAGATCCGCGACGCCGTCGGCCGCGACATCGAGATCATGGTCGAGCTGCATGGCCTCTGGAGCCTGGCGCCGGCGATGCGCATCGCCGAGGCGCTGAAAGCCTATAACGTCACCTGGCTGGAGGAGCCGATCCGCTACAACGAGCTCGACGCCATGGCCGAGCTGGCGCGCCACACGTCGATCCCGATCGCGGCCAGCGAGCGGCTGGCCACGCGGCAGATGTTCAGGCAGCTGATCGACAAGCGCGCCGCGTCGGTGATCATGATCGACCTTGCCTGGTGCGGCGGCCTCTCGGAAGCGCGGAAGATCGCCAACATGGCCGAGGCCAGCGAATTGCCAGTGACGCTGCACGACTGCACCGGGCCGATCGTCTATGCCGCCAGTTGCGCCCTCTCGGCCACCTTGCCGAACGTCAACTACCAGGAAGCCGTGCGCGCCTATTTCACCGGCTGGTATACGGAAATCGTTGCTGACATTCCGCCGGTGAGCGACGGCCATGTCGCGCCGCTCGACGGGCCGGGACTGGGCCTCAGTCTTCGGCCGGAGCTGTTCCAGCGGCCCGATGCCAAGGTGCGCATGACCGGGATATAGAGCGCGGCTCCTCGTCAGGACCTTTGTCGAGCGTTTCGCCGGCCCGGTGAAACGGTGAACCCGCTTGTGCGTCGCAAGCTCTGCTCAGAGCCAGTAGACATTATGCTATTATAATCTATGATGAGCCCAAAGCGAGCAGCCACAAGCTCGCAGCCGGCGTGTTCTTGCCCGGCGCCAGACGAATCCATGGGAGGCTTTGGTGGCAATTTCTGCGGCGCGCGCTCGCGAGGATTTCAAGGGTGCGCCAAATCTACCCGACCGGAAAATCCTGCTCGACCTGTTCGAACGCATGGTGCTGCTGCGCCGTTTTGAAAGCATTGCCCAGATCGCCTGCCGGAAGGGTGAGACGCCCGGTTTCCTGCATCTCTATATCGGCGAGGAAGCGACCGGCGTCGGCGTCTGCGCGCATTTGCGGCAGACTGACTGGGTCACGTCGACCCATCGCGGCCATGGCCATGCGCTGGCCAAGGGCGCCAATCCCGGGCGCGTGATGGCCGAGCTGTTCGGTAAGGCCGACGGCATCTGCGGCGGCCGCGGCGGTACCATGCATCTCTACGACCGCTCGGTCGGCCTGTTCGGCACCAACGGCATCGTCGCCGCCGGCATCGGCCATGCTGTCGGCATCGGCATGAGCGCGCGCCAGCAGGGCCGCGATGATATCGGCGTCGCCTTCTTCGGCGATGGCGCCGCCAACCATGGGGGCTTCCACGAGGCGCTCAACTTCGCTGCCGTGCAGCGGGCGCCGGCGGTCTTCATCTGCGAGAACAATCTCTACGCCACCGCCACCCCGCTCAAATCGATCACGCTCAATCCCGAGATCGCCACCAAGGCCGCGTCCTACGGCATGCCCGGCGTCGCCGTCGACGGCAACGACGTCTTCGCCGTCTGGCTGGCCATGAAGGAGGCGACCGAACGCGCCCGCTCCGGCAAGGGCCCCACGCTCATCGAAGCCAAGACTTATCGCACCGTCGGCCACCATGAGGGCGACCCTGTCATCGGCACCTACCGAACGCAAGAGGAACTCGACGCCTGGATCAAGCGCGATCCGATCGACATGTTCCGCAAGCGGCTGATCGAGGAGTACGGCGTTGCCGATGCCGAGGCGCTCGCGGCAATACAGGCGCGGATCGAGAAGGTGGTCGAGGAGGCGCTGGCCTTCGCCCGCAATTCGCCCGAGCCCGACCCGGCGACGGTGCGCCTGCATGTCTTTGCCGATCCGATCAATCCGCCGGCCGCCCTGCAGCCGCGGGCCGTCGGGGAGACCCGAACGCAAGGCTGGCTCGAGGCGGTGCGCGACGGCATTGCCGAAGAAATGCGCGCCAATCCCTCTATCCTCTATTTCGGCGAGGGCACAGGCGAGCGTGGCGGCAGCTTCGCCCACACGAAGAACCTGTGGCAGGAGTTCGGCGCCGATCGCATGGTCGACACACCGATCTCCGAGCAGGGGTTCACCGCCGCCGCCGTAGGGGCTTCCGCCACCGGCGCGCGCACCATCTCCGACCTGATGTTCGCCGACTTTGCCTTCGAGACCGCCGGGCAGATCTTCCTGCAGGCGGCCAAGCTGCGCTACATGACCAGCGGCGTCATGAGCGCACCGATGGTGGTGCGCGTCGGCGCCGGCGCGCTACGCAGTTCCGGCCCGCATCACAGCGGCATCTACCATCCTGTCTTCGCCCATATGCCGGGCCTTATCGTCTGCGTGCCGTCGAATCCGGCGGACGCCAAGGGCCTGATGAAGACAGCGCTAAGGGCTGGCGATCCGGTGATCATGCTGGAACCGAAGGCGCTGTTTGCCTCCAAGGGCGAGGTGCCGGTCGGCGAGCACTATGTGCCGTTCGGCGTGGCGCGAATCGCGCGGGTGGGCAAAGACATCACCATCGTGGCGGCCGGGCAGATGGTGCAGCGCGCCTTGGAGGCCGCGGAGGCATTGATGGCCGAAGGCATCGAAGCCGAAGTGATCGACCCGCGCACGATCATGCCGCTCGATATCGACACGATCGTCGTCAGCGTCAGGAAGACGCATCGTCTGCTCGTCGTCGACGAGGCCTGGGCCATGTGCGGCCTTGGCGGCGAGATCGCCCAGGCGATCAACGAGCTCGCTTTCGACGAGCTCGACGCTCCGCCCGGAAGGCTGCACAGCGCGCCGACCTCGCATCCCTTCGCGCCGGTGCTCGAACGCGCCATGCTGGTCGACACGGCGCGCATCGTCGAGGGCGCTCGCGACGTCATAGCCGGCAAGCCGCCGGTGCCGGATCACTGGTACACGGTCGGCCTGAAGAGCGCCGCGCCGGTAAAGCCTGCGCCCGTTCCAGCCAAGCCGCCGCCCGCTGCTCCAGCCGCTTCCGTAGCCTCCGCCGCCGGTGACGACGAGCCGGTGACGATGCCGTTCGGCGACCTCACTGTCAGCGAAGGCACGGTCGTCAAATGGCTGAAGGCGGTGGGCGATGCGGTAAAGGAAGGCGAACTGATCGCCGAGATCGAGACCGACAAGGCGGTGGTCGAGATCGAGGCGCCGGTGAGCGGGACGCTCAGCGCCATCGATCAGCCGGTCGGCGCCGTGGTGCCGATGGGTGGGCGCATCGGCGGCATCAAGAAGTAATTACCCTATCCAGAAATCCGAAGGGCAAGCATGAAGGTCCTGTGCGCCAATTGGCAAGCCGCCGACGAGGCCGAGCTCGAGCGCGAGCACTATCCCGATATCGAGTTCATCTTGGCACGCTCGACCAACGACAAGGCCGCCGCGCTCGATCCGGCGATTTGTCAGGTGGTCGACGCGGTCATCAACTATTCGCCGACCCACAACGTCGCCGCGCGGCCGACCGCCTTTCCCAGGGCCAGGATAGCGGTGCGCTCCGGCGTCGGCTTCGACAACATCGATACGGCCGGCTGGGGCGCGCGCAAGATTCCGGCCTGCAACGTGCCTGATTACGGCACCACCGAAGTTGCCGACCATGCCATCGGCCTGATGCTGGCGCTGACGCGCGGCACGTCAGCCTATGGCGCCGAGCTTGCGGCCAATGGCGACGAGGGCTGGCATTTCTCCAAGGCGCCGCTGGTGCGCCGTCACAAGGGCGCGACCTTCGGCATCGTGGGGCTGGGCCGTATCGGGCTTGCCGCGGCGCGCCGCGCCGCAGCCTTCGACATGAAGGTGGTGTTTTACGATCCGCATCTTCTGTCCGGCGTCGACCTGTCGACCGGCTATGAGCGGGTGCATTCGCTGGCCGAGCTGATGGGCCGGGCCGATGTGGTGAGCGTCCACACACCGTTGAGCGAGGAAACGCGCAAGATCATCGGCCAAGATGCCTTCGCCGCCGCCAAGCCGGGCCTTGTCCTCGTCAACACGGCGCGCGGTCCGATCGTCGATCTCGACGCGCTGGAAGCGGCGCTGCGCAAAGGCAATGTCGCCGGCGCCGGGCTGGACGTCCTGCCGAACGAACCCGGTGATCTCGACCATCCGCTTCTGTCAGCATGGCGGCGCCGCGAACCGTGGATCGCCAACCGACTGATCGTGACGCCGCACGCGGCTTTCTACAGCCCGGCGGCGATGCGCGATCTCAGGCTGAAATCGATCGAGGTCGTGCATGCCTATCTCGCCGAGGGCCGGCTGAGCAACTGCGTCAATTCCGAGTACCTGAAATGAACGTTGCGGCGGCATCGCGGCTGGCTGCCTCGCCCTATGCGCGCCGGCTTGCCCGCGAGCGCAACCTTTTGCTCGAAACCCTCCGCGGCAGCGGTCCGGAGGGCCGCATCCTCGCCGCAGACGTGCTCCACTTCGTCCTAGTTGATGCCCCGGCAGACCGCCCAGCCGCTGCCCCAGCGCCGGCGATTGCGGCTTCCATCGCGGCCTTCGCGACGTCGATCGCGTTGGGTCCGTTGCACGAATTGTTGGCCGCGCTGGAGAGTTCAGCGAAGGTGTTCGACATCGACGATATCCTGCTGCGCGCAGCCGGCAGCGCTTTCATTGAGATTTCGGACGCGACCCCGGTCGCCGAAGCGAAGGTGGCGGTCGAGCTGGACAACCGGCAAGTCGTCTTCCCGACCACCTCGGGAATGTCGCTGACATCGCTTCGCGCGATGCGGCTTGCGGCGCAGGCGGATGATCGCGACGATTCGCAAGAACCCGCCGTCCTATCCATGCGGCTGCTGCCGCGGGGCGATGTCCGGCCGGTGATGATGCCGCTGTCGCCGGGCCGGCCCATGCGCCTGACGGTCTCGGTCGGCACCGCCGGCGACCATGCCGAATGCCTGCTCACGGCGGATGCCGCGCGTGTCGACGAGGCGAGTTCGACGGCGTGGCTCGCCGCGCTGAAATCGGCGATCGAGCATCCGCTTCGGCTTCTCGTTTAGGCGGTGTTCTTAACCCTGCGCGGTTTTGCGCGTCATGCGATAGCCTCGGGCGATGGAAGCTATTATAAAAGCTTCGACGCAGACGCGAAGAGGCTCATGGACCGCACCGTTCCCACCATCGACAGTCTTCCCAGGCGCACGCTCGGCCGCGCCAACGGGCCGCTCTATCGCCAGCTTGCCGACATATTGCGCGTGCCGATCGGCGACGGCACTTTTCCCGTCGGCGGCGAATTGCCGAAAGAGGCGGCGATCGCCGCGCATTTCGGGGTCAGCCTGATCACCGTGCGCCAGGCGCTGCGCGATCTCGAGGCCGACGGCCTGATCAAGAAGCGCTCGGCCAAGCCGGCGGTGGTCGCGGCGCGCAGCCCGTCGGTCAATCTGAGCTGGAAGTTCAAGAACTTCGCCGACATGGCGGCCTTCACCAAGGATGCGCAACTGACGGTGAAATCCTATCGCAAGGAAGTCTCTCCCGTGCTGCAGCGCCATTTCGGCATGGGCAAGGAGGAGGCGGGCTATTGCCTGCGCAGCGTGCTGTCGATCGGCGAACAGCGGAAGGCGCAGATCACCACCTACTTCCCGCCAGACATCGGTGCTAGGCTGAAGCGCGAGGACTTCTCCGACGTTCTGATCTTCCGCTCGGTGCAGAAGCATCTCGGTCTGCGTCTCGATGTAGCGCATGTCACCGTGCGCGCCGAAATCGCCGACGAGGCGGTCGCCGCCGATCTCGGCATCGCGCTGGGCAGCGCGGTGCTGACGGTGGAGATGCTCTATCAGTCGGCCGACCAGCGCAGCATCGAGTTCTCCGTCGCCCGCCATCCCGCCGATATTTTCAGCATCACCTACGACGCGCCAAACGACCTGTCCTGAGATCGCTTGAAAGTGCGATTTCTGATGATGGGCGCATGGACAGGCTCATAAAATTATAATAGCATGATAGCTAGGCTGAAGCGCCGGCGGCAAGCGACATAGCGCGCGAATTCCGCCAGCGACCGCGGCCTGCTGAAAGGCCCGGTGTCCGATCAAGATGGCGCAGTCCATCGCCGGCCGGGGAGGAACATAGGGAGGAGGCAATGCAATCGAGGAGCCTGTGCGCCGGCTTGCTGGCGCTTGCCGGATTGGCAGTCTGCGTTGGAGCGACACTCGGCCATGCCGAGGCCAAGAAAACCTACGCCATCTATCTTTCCAACAACTTCGTCGGCAATGACTGGCGCCAGCAAATGGAGCGCGTCGCCAATGTCGCGGTCAACAAGGGGCCGCTGAAAGGCCGCGTCGACCTCAAGATCGAAAATGCCGAGAACACGGTCCAGGCGCAGATCAATTCCCTGAACAACATCATCCGCCAGAAGCCCGACGCCATCCTGATCGACGCATCCTCTGCCGAGGCCCTCAACCCCACCATCAAGAAGGCCTGCGACGCCGGCATCATCGTCGTCAGCTTCGACCAGACCGTGTCGGCCGAATGCGCCTACAAGCTGCATTCCGACTTCGACATCATGGCCAACAACCAGGCCGAATGGATGGCGTCCATCCTCGGCGGCAAGGGTAAGGTGCTGATGGATCGCGGCCTTGCCGGCGCGCCGATCTCGGAACAGTTCGAGAAGAATTTTGGCGCCGTGCTCAAGAAATATCCGGGCATCGAGATCGTCGGCTACTTCAACGGCAACTACGCCGCCGGGCCCGAACAGGAGGGCGTTGCGAGCCTGCTCGCGGCGCATCCGGAAGTCGACGGCATCTTCTCGCAGGGCTACGGCACCGGCGCCATCAAGGCGCTGCAGAATGCCGACCGGCCGATGGTGCCGATCGTCGCCGCCGCCTTCAACGGCACCGGCGTCACCTGCGCCGAGACCAAGGGCGCGAAATGCTGGCTCGGCGCCAATCCGCCGTCGCTGTCGGCGGAGGCGATCAAGCTAGCCGTCGACATTCTCGACACCGGCAAGAAGCCGGCCGACACGACCGTTTTGTTCAACTCGCCGGGCCTGACCACCGACATGGTCGATGCCAAATACGCGCCGAATTCCTCGGCCGTGAAGATCGAGCTCGGCAAGACCGTGTTCCCCGATCTGGCGCCGGGCCTTTCGCTGCCGGTATCGCCAACCCGGGTGGAGATCACGCCCAAGGAGGCCTCGGGAAGCTGATTTGATGAGGAGGGGGGGGGGGGGGGGGGGGGCCCAAAAAAAAAAAAAAAGGGGGGGGGGGGGGGGCGCGGCGGGGGGGGGAGGGGGGGCCCCGGGCGGGCGGGCCGCCGCGCCGCCGGCGAGGGCGCCGCGCGCGGCGGCGGGGGGGGG